>NZ_JBFTHJ010000020.1:0-74350 GCF_056394175.1 Pseudarthrobacter sp. 10T415
CTGGGTAAGGGTGCGGGTTTCGCCGGGGCCTTGGAGGCCGCGGGCGATGGCTGTGGTCTTGTTCCAGATGGCGCAGGCGGTGTCCCCGGGCAGGATCAGGGTAATTGTTGCCATCCCGTCGGCGTCGGGGCGGTATTCCATCCGCCGCTCCGCCACACACCTGACGTGCCGTTCCTGGACTGAGGCGGGGTAGCTGCGTTCGCGCCAGGTCCGGACTTTCCGGCGGAACAGGTGCGGCACCAGGTCACCCGGCGCCGATCCGCGGGCCGGGTTCGGGGCGTCCGGGTCGAAGAAATGCGCCACCAACGCCTCAGCATTCTCGGGGGCGAGACAGTCGGCTTCCTCGGCCACAACCACCGCATGCCGCCACGACACCGCACCCGCCGCCAGTGCGGCCGCGACCGCCGGCATCGCACAGACTTTGCGGGACTGGCTGATGAACGCCGTAGCGGCGCCCGGGCTGAGCGTCAGGACCCCGGCGATCTCCGCCGTCGTGGACATCTCCACAAAAGCTTTCTCGGTGTCCGTGGCGTCCGGCGGTGTCATCGCCTCCTGAAACTCCGCGAACTCCGCAGCGTCCCGGGCTTTACCCGCAGCTACCTGGGCCTCCAGCCTGCTCCAGAACGCCAGCCGCTGCAGCCGAAGCTCCGACCTCCGCTCCAACACATCGATTGCTTCACGGGCCACGGTGTCAGGGTCAGCCCGGTCCAGCTCGAACTCACCCAGGAACAGCGCGTCGAGGCCCGCGACAGAGGCCCGAAGACCCTCCATCGATGCTGCTCCAATGACTGCGTTTCCCATCAAGGCATCATCGCGCGAGGGTCTGACATTCAGCGGCTGCTTTAACTCATCTCTAACTCATTTTCGGATTCTCACCAGCAACGCAGTGAAGCTGGCAACGCAGCAGAACCAGCCGCCCAGCACCCTCACGCGAGCGGGGTGACCCATTCGCCGTGCCGGAGCACCCCTGTGAGCGCAAGCCCGCTATCAACCACCACAACGTCGGCAAGCATCCCGGCGGCAAGGTCGCCCACCTCGGAAGGCAGGCCGAGGACTGCGGCCGGAACACTGCTCGCCGCCAGCACCGCATCCTGCAGCGGGACCCCGGCGGCCACGGAAACCCTCACCACATCCAGCAGCGTGGCCGTACCGCCGGCGATGGCACCCGTGGCGTCCACCCGTGCCACGCCCTGCTCAACGGTGACCGCCAGGCTCCCAAGCCGGTAGCCGCCGTCGTGCAGTCCCGTCGCGGCCATCGAATCGGTGACGAGTGCGACGTTGCCGGCACCCACAAGGTCGAATACCAGCTTGATGGTCTCGGGGGCCAGGTGGACGCCGTCGCCGATCAGTTCCACCACTGCCAGCCCGGCGCGGGCGGCACTGAGGCTTGCTGCAACGGGGCCGGGGGACCGGTGGTGCAGCGGCGGCATGGCATTGAACAGATGCGTCACTGTGGGCCGAAGCCTGCCCTTGCCGTTGGACGAACCGCGAAGTTCCAAGGCTGCCCGGTCAAGGAAAGCCGCGGCAGTGGAATGCCCGGCGGCCGTGTGCCCCAGCGATGGGATCACCCCGCGGGAGGCCAGCAGATCCAAGAGCGCGGATGCGCCCGGAAGCTCTGCGGCGAGCGTCATGGAGGCAAGTGATGTCCCGGCGCTTTCCAACAGTTGCTCCATCAGGGCGGTGTCTGGTTCCAGCAGCAACCCGGGGTGGTGGGCGCCGCACTGGGACGGAGCCAGGAAGGGCCCCTCAAGGTGGGACCCGGCAGTGAGACCTTCGCCAGCCACAATCCGCAGCGCACTCAGATTGCGCAGCAGGTCCCGGGGCGACCCCGTCACCAGGCTGGCCAGCAGTGTTGTGGTTCCCCGGCTGTGGAGGTAGCGCGCGGCGGCCCGGGCGCCGTCCACAGATCCTTCCGAAAAGTCGTTTCCATGCGCGCCGTGGCAATGCAGGTCCACCAGCCCGGGGAGGAGGATGCGTGCTGCGGCAGCGGGATCGGAGGCAGGCAGGGACTCTCCGGGGAAGCCCGACGCCGGACCCGCGTACGTGATGCGGCGGCCGTCCACAGCCACCACACCATCGGCGATGTCCAGGCGTCCGGTGACCACACGCCCGCGCAGGATCAGTTCATTGTTCACGTCGTCTGGCCTCCCGCAGCGGATTATTCCACAGCAGGATGCCCCGGCCGGTTACCGGCCGGGGCATCTCTGGGTTCAGCTCAGGGGACCTCGCGTCCCTGCGTCAATGTGTCAGGCCACCAGTTCCGCGTCGGCCGCGACTGCAGGACGCCGCGCAGCCCGGGTGCGCAGGGCGAGCATCAGCACGGCGCCGATCAGCGCGGGTGCCGCGAATGCCATGGCGGCCACGGGCACTCCGCCGCCAAAGCCCACCAGCAACGCGCCGTAGGTGGGCCCGGCAATAGCGCCAAGACGGCCCACGGCCAAAGCCCAACCCAGGCCGGTGGCTCGCGTAGCGGCAGGGTAGTACTGGGCAATGAAGTCGTTGATCATGTTCTGTGTTCCCAGTCCGCCAAAACCTGCGACGGCGGCAAGTACCGTCATGAGGGCGGCCGGCGGGTTGGTGGACATCAGCAGCAGGGCCGTCGCCGCGCTCACGAAGCCGACGATCACCAGCGGCCGTGGCCCGAACCTCTGGCTGGCGATGGACGCAAGCACGGTGCCGACGACGGCGCCCACCGAGTAGGCCAGCAGGAAGGACACGGAAGAGCCGACGCCGAAACCGGCCGTCCGCATGATCTGCGGGAGCCAGGTGCTGACGCCGAAGATCGTCAGCAGGCTCAGGACGGTGATGGCCCACAACAGGACGGTGGTCCGGGCCGTCCCCTCGGCGAACAGGGCACGCGTGGGCGAGATCCTGGCGGAAGGGACGACGGACGGGATGGGGGCGGCGCTGCCGGGCAGCCCGTATGCGGCTTCGAGCCTGTCCGCCTCGGCGGTGCGGAGCTGGGTGCGGAGGAACGACGGCGATTCCGGCAGCAGGAACCAGGCGAACGGGACGATCAGCAGGCCGGCAGCGCCGATGGCGTACACCGGGCGGAAACCGCTTCCCTCCAGGAGGGCCAGCGAACTGAGGGATGCCACCACGGTCCCCACGGCCGGGCCCGTCAGCACGGCGCCGAGCACCAGCGATTTCTTGCCGGGCGGGGCGAACTCGTTGGTGAGGGCCACCGCCGTCGGGAGCAAGCCGCCCACGCCGAAGCAGGCAACGAAGCGGAACACCGCAAAAAGCTCCCAGCTGGGCGCCGCGGCGCAGGCCAGCATGGCCAGCGAGAAGAGGGCAAGGGCGCTGACAAAGATGCGGCGCCGGCCCAGCCGGTCCGTCAGTGTGCCGACGATCAGGGAGCCAAGCAGCATCCCCACCAGCGCAATGGAACCGACGGCACCAGCGGCGGCGGGCGTGACGTTGAACGGCGGATGTCCGATCAGGCCTGGGAGGGTGGCGCCGTAGACGTAGAGGTCGTAGCCGTCCGCGAGCAGGCCAAGCCAGCACAGCACAAAGATGACGGCCAGGGATTTCCTGGGGGCATTGGAGTTCATCGTTGATTCCAATCGGATAAGACGCCAGGCAGTCCCCGGCGGGTCGTCCATCAGCATGCCCGCCGGTGGGCATCGCCGAAATCGTACTTTTCACTGAGTGAAAATGCACTTTGTGTCGCGGGCCACAAAGTAGAGCCTTGAAGAAGGTAAGGGCGTCAAACAAGGGTGAGGGGAGGCCGCGTGGCGGGAGCACGCAATGCGGCGGGGTCCGTGCCGGGGGTTCCCGGGCAGCCCGTGGTGGTCCGCGCGCTCAGCCTGCTGGCCCAGTTCACCGAACAGCGGAGGGCCCTCAACCTGTCCGAGCTGTCCCGCCTCGCGGACCTGGCGCCCGCCACCGCCCTGCGCATGGTGCGCCACCTGACGGAATGGGGAGCCTTGGAAAAGCTGGAGGACGGGCGCTATGTGGTGGGAGTGCGGCTGTGGGAGATTGCGTCGCTGTCGCCCCGCGGCCACGGCGTCCGGCAGATCGCCCTGCCCTACCTTGAGGATCTTTACGAAGTGACCCGCCATCACGTGCTTCTTGCCGTTCGCGAAGGCCATGAGGCTGTCCTGATCGACAGGCTCTCCTCGCGCACCGCCACCGAAGTCGCGTACAGGGTAGGTGGCCGGATGCCCCTGTCCACCACCGCCGTCGGGCAGGTCCTCCTGGCCTACGCCGCCCCGGACGTGCAGGCAGAACTGCTGGCGCAGACGGAAGCGGAGGACCTCGGGCCGGGCAGGGTCCCCGCCAAGGACCTGCGTGCCCTGCTGGCCGAGGTCAAGCAGGCGGGCGCCGCTGTCGTGAGGCGTACCCATCCGTCGCAGACGGTATCCGTGGCGGCACCCATCCGGGGCGCCGGCGGCGACGTTGTGGCGGCGCTGTCCATCGTGGTGCCCGATGCCGCCACCCAGGCGCATGAAATGGTGCCGCTGGTGCGTGCCTCGGCCCTCGCCATCTCCCGGAGCCTGGGGCACCAGGGGAAAGCCAGCGGCGCGTGGCGGCATCCGGTGGCGCGATAGCGGGACGGGACGATGCGCACATGAAGCAGGCGGGCCGGACCTGATGGTCCCGCCCGCCTGCTTCGTTCACGATGGGGCGGCCGCTGAGAGAGCGGCCGGGTTGGCAATGCTCAGTCCGGGCTGCTGTCCGTGCCGGCGCGGGTTGACTTGCTCATCTGGAACCGCGGAATGTCGCCGGGGTTGGGGCCGCCGCGGAACTTGGGTGACGGCGCCTGGCCCTCGCTGATCCGCTGCAGTTCCTGGTCCTGGAAGTCGTCTTCCTTGCCGAGCATCACGGCGGAGTCGTGGTTGGTGATCTCGCCCTTGAATGCCCGGACCATGACGCTGCGGTCAAACTGGCCTTCCCACTTGGAGACCACGAAGGTGGCTACGCAGTTGCCGAGCAGGTTGACCACCACGCGCATGGAGTCCATCAGCCGGTCCGCACCGAGCAGGAGCGCCACACCGGCCACCGGGAAGATCCCCAGCGCGGCGGCCGTGGCCGAGAGCGCCAGGAAGGACGAGCCCGGGACGCCCGCCATGCCCTTGGACGTGAGCAGCAGGACGCCCAGTGCGGCGAGCTGCTGGCCGAGGTCCAGGTTGTGGCCGAAGGCTTGCGCCAGGAAGAGCAGCGAAATCGAGAGGTAGATGGCTGCGCCGTCGAGGTTGAAGGAGTAGCCCGTCGGTACCACCAGGCCGGTGGTGGCACGGGAGCAGCCGGCGTTGGTCAGCTTGGTCATGATCCGGGGCATGACGGCCTCGGTGGAGGCGGTGCCCAGGGCCAGGAGGAATTCCTCCCGGGTGTACTTGAGGAACTGCCACAGCGGCACGCGCGCAGTGATCCAGGCGACTGCGAAGAGCAGACCAATGAAGACGACGGCGGCACCGTAGCAGGCGGCGATCAGCACGGCGTAGGTGCTGAGCGTGCTGAGGCCGTACTGGCCGATGATGAAGGCCATGGCGCCGAAGGCACCGATGGGTGCCACCTTCATGATCCAGGACATGATCTTGAAGATCAGTTCGAGGACGGTTTCCATCAAGCTGATGACCGGCATGCACCGTTCCCGGCCGATGACCACAATGGCTGCGCCGAAGAACACCGAGAAGAACAGGACCTGCAGGAGGCTGTTGCTGGCGAAAGCCCCGATCACGCTGGCTGGAATGACATCCAGGATGAAGGATGCTGCGTCCTTGGGGGCGGCAGAGCCGGTTTTGGCGTCCAGGTCAGCCTGCGACAGGGTGGCCGGGTCAATGTTCAGTCCCGCGCCGGGCTGGACCAGGTTTCCCACGATCAGGCCGAAGAGCAGCGCGAACAGGGTGGCCGCCGTGAAATAGACCAGGGCCTTGACCCCAACCCTTCCAACCGCCTTGACGTCGCCTACGGCCGAAATGCCGGTGACGATCACCAGGAAGATCAGCGGCGCGATGATCATCTTGATGAGTTTGATGAAGCCATCTCCGAGCGGCCTCAGCTGTGATCCGAGGTCCGGCCAGAAATGCCCTATGAGGACACCTGCCACGACGGCGATCAGAATCTGGAAGAAGAGCGACTTATACAGCGGCTTCCTCTTCGCGGGCACCGAACTCGCCTTCAGTGCCTCAGGGTTGGGGATCTTCATTGACCTTTGCCTCTTCGATTCGGGAACAGCCCGGGGACGCCCGGGGCTTAAGGCAAAAGTAACCCCGGTCACAGCAATTCCGCAAGGGGAAAATCCATTTCCACAATGCGAAATGCTTAAATTCAGTTTGTGACTGCTGCGCCCTTCCCGGAGTCGCCCGGACCGCCGGCAAGCGTGTCCGCAGCCTGCAGCACGCGTTGTGCCAGTTCAGCGGTGGGAAGGGTGGCATCCACCTGGACGAAGCTGCCGAATTCCGGCAGCCCCGCGTAGGCATCCCGGAAAGCGGACAGGTCCGCAAGGGTTTCGGAATCGGTCCCGCGCGCCGCGATCCGGCGGTGCGCTTCGGCCGGCTCCAGGTCCAGGTGTACGACGGCGGCAGGCTGGGGAAGTGCCGCGAGCAGCCAGGGCAGGAAGCGGCCGCGCGGCAGTCCCTTGGTGGTGCGCAGGGCAAGCTGGCAGTGGAGGTGGCGGTCCATGACCACCACGCCATCGAAGCAGCGGGCCCGGAGATGGGAAACCAGCACGTTGGAGACCCGCAGGAGTGTTTCGACGGTATCCGCGGCCCTGGGCGGCAATTGCACGCCCCACCGGGCAGCCAGAATGGACATGGTGCGCCGGCCCGCATGGTTGCTCAGCAGCATTGCCTTGCCGCCGCGTGCCCGGACAGCCTGCACCAGGGCGCGGGCCGCCGTCGACTTGCCCGAACCGTCGATGCCGGTGAGAACGATGATCATGTGGCCTCCTTCCGCCACTTCCTACAACGCGGGCCGGCCGGCCAACGTCCCGGTTGAGGCCGAACTCACAGGAAGCGCGGCAGAAAGTAGGCTGGAACTCGCGGCGTGCTTCCCCGGAACCGCCCGCAGGACCAGCCAGCAACAACGGAAGGCAGGATCATGAGCTCACCGAACGATGAGCCCCGCAACACCGCGGACCTCCGTGGACCCGGCGACCCGGACGAAGCCCGGGACAACGCGGAACAGGTCACCGAGGCCCCGCAAAGCGGCCAGCACCCGGAGCAGCCCCACGCCGCCAACATCCGGGAAGAGCAGCAGGCCCACGCTGCCGGGACCGTGCCGGCGTCGTACGTGGGAAGCGGCGAGGCTGCCGGCAGCGAGGCCGCGGCCCCTGCGGACGGCGGGCAGGAGCGCAAGCCTGAGGAAGCGCTGAAGGATCCCGGAACCTGGGACGACGACGTCTAGGATGATCAGCCGTACAGATGTGGACGAGGCCGCCCAGCGGACTGCCGGCCTCACCCGGCTGACGCCCGTGCTGGAGGCAGACCGCGGCCAGTACCCGGGCCCGGTCTGGTTCAAGTGCGAATTCCTGCAGCACACCGGAACTTTCAAGGCACGCGGTGCCCTGAACCGGATACTGGCCAGCCAGGAACGCGGGGAGCTGACCCCGGCGGGCATCGTGGTGGCTTCCGGAGGCAATGCCGGCCTGGCAAACGCCTACGCGGCCGCCCGGCTCGGCGTGCCTGCGACGGTCTTCGTCCCCGAAGCGGCCCCCGCCGTCAAGGTCGCGAAGCTCAGGGACATCGGTGCCGTCGTCGTGCAGGGCGGTGCGGAATACGCAGTGGCTTACGAGGCAGCGGTGGCGCATGCTGCCGAGACCGGCGCTGTGTACTGCCACGCCTATGACCAGCCGGAGATCGCTGCAGGCGCGGGAACGGTGGGATTGGAACTGCTGGACCAGGTGCCCGGTGTGGACACGGTCCTGGTGGCCGTGGGCGGTGGGGGACTGATGGCCGGCATTGCCGCGGCCGTGGAAGGGCGCGCCAAAGTGGTGGCAGTGGAACCGGAAGGCGCACCCACCCTGCATGCTGCGCTGCGTGCGGGGATCCCGGTGGACGTTGCCGTTTCCGGTGTCGCGGCGGACTCGCTGGGTGCCCGCAGCGTTGGTGCCATCGGCTTCGCGGTGGCGGTCCGCACCGGCGTCGAAAGCGTCCTGGTGACGGATGCGGACATCGTCGCCGCCCGGAGCGCGCTCTGGAACGGCTACCGCATCGTGGTGGAGCACGGTGCCGCGGCTGCCTACGCCGCCCTGCTGTCCGGCGCATATGTGCCGGGACCGGGCGAACGCGTGGCCGTGCTCCTGTGCGGGGCCAACACGGATCCGGCCACGTTGTAGGCGGCCGGATCCGCCGCGTAGTTAACCGCCGCGCTGGTTAGCTGCAGAAGCGGCTGTAGGTGCCGCTCGCCTGCTCGTAACCGGACTGGAGTTCGGCCAGCTTGGCCTCGTCCGGGGTTTCCTTCGCCTGCTCATCCGTGTACTCCAGGATGGACTGCAGCGCGGGCTTGAGGTCATCCGAGGCGACCGCGTGGATGGGGCGGATCTGGTTGGCCAGGCGGTTCATGCCCGTCTTGCCGGCACCGTTGGCGGGGTTCGAGACAACGGACTGAATACGCTCGCAGGTTTCGGTGGTGGAAAGCTGGTGGGAAGCGGAGCAGGCCGTGGCGGAGGCAAGGAGGCCTGCGGCGAACAGGACTGTGGCGAGTTTCTTCATGGATCCCTCAGTAGTCGATTGAGGGTTCGATTGTAAGCAGAATGGGGGCTTCGATGCCTTGGCGGGCATGCCGCGGGCGCTTAAAATTACTAGACCATCGTGCGGAGCTGCCGCAGGTTGGCCCCGCGCATCACCCGCCAACTAAGGATCCAGCATGCGCCGAACAGCACATCGCCGCACCGCCGCAGGACTCATCGCCCTCTTCGCGCTGCTTGCGCCATCCGCCGTCCCCGCCTCGGCCTCGACGCCTTTCCGCGACGTCATAGTGCTCGACGGCGCCAATTCCGCCGAGGGCATTGCCGAGGGCCGCGGGACTACTTTCTATGCCGGCGAGCTGATGACCGGTGACATTTTCAAAGGCGACATCCGTGACGGGAAAGCTGAGCGTTTCATCGATGTCTCCACCTTCGACTCAAACCCCCGGATGGCTGTGGGACTCAAGTATGACGAGCGCACCAACCTGCTCTTCGTAGCGGGCGGCGGTACCGGCAAGGCCTTCGTCTATAACGCGAAGACCGGCAAGGACGCCGGCGCCGTTGACCTGGCGCCGGGCTTCATCAACGACGTCACCGTCACCAAAGACGGCGCGTGGTTCACCAACTCCAAGCGCCCGGAGCTGTATTTCGTCCCCGTCAGCCGCTCAGGAAAGCTGGGAAAGATGGAGACGAGGACCCTCAATGATCCGTCGCTCGCCCTGTCTGATCCGGCAAACCAGTTCGGCCTCAACGGCATTGCGTCGGCCAAGGGCGGGAAAGTCCTGATCGTTGCCCATACCTTCAACGAGGCCGTCTACACCGTGGATCCCGGGACCGGCGACACCGCGAAGATCGACACTCCGGCACTGCCCTACGTTGACGGCATCCTGGTGAAGGGCCGCACCCTGTGGGCCGTCCAGAACCAGCAGAACAAGATCGCCCGCATCAAGCTGTCCGGCGATCTCTCATCCGGCAAGCTCAAGGAAGAGATCACCAGCAAGAACTTTGACGTCCCCACCACCGTCGCCAGGTTCGGCGATACGCTCGCCGCGGTCAACGCGAAGTTCAACAAGATGCCGCCACCCACGCAGTATGAAGTGGTGCTGGTCCCTGCCCGCAGCCAGGATCAGGACAGCAGCCACGATCAGGACGAGGACTGACAAGGCCCTGGCTGGCAGCAAACCGTCGCTAAAACCGGGTTTTGCGACGGCTGCTGCCAGCCAGCTGGGGCCAGCACGGGCCAGATAGTGCTTAGACGGTGCGGGGTGCCTTCGCCAGGTTGTCCTTGAGTTCGGCGGCGTTCTGCCGCTTCACGTAGGCGGGCCGGTCGCGCTCAACCCGCCAGCTTTCCTCCAGCGGACCGGCATTGACGGTATCGAAGCCGAATTCGTTGTACAGGTTCGTGACCAGTTCGGCGGCCTCCGGGTAGTCGCTGGCGGTGGCCAGGGCGCGGCGGTTGTCCGTGCCTGCCGGGGTGCCGTCCGTGGTGATGTCCTTGGCCATGATGTGGTTGAAGCCCTTGGCCACCTTTGACTGGGGCAGGTGTTCCTGCAGCAGGCCGGAGGTGGTGGCTTCACCGTTGTCCAGCGCCGGGACGCGGCCGTCGCGCTCCCAGTAGTAGTTGTTGGTATCGATGACGATCTTGCCTGCCAGCGGCTCCGCCGGAACGTCCTTGTAGTTCTTCAGTGGCACCGTGACCACGGCGAAGTCGCCTGCTGCGGCGGCCTCAGCTGCGGTGGCGGCCCGTGCCTTCGGGCCAAGCTCTGCCACGAGGTCCGTGAGGGTTTCCGGTCCGCGCGAGTTGCTGATGACTACGTCGTAGCCCAGCTCCACCGCCTTCCGGGCAACCTGGCTTCCAATGTGTCCTGCACCGATGATTCCGATTGTTGTCATATCGGCGGCAACAGCGGCACCCACAAAGTTATTTCAGGCAACCTTCGGGAATAAAACGGCGGGGAAGCAGCTACTTTCCCAGGTACCGCCCCGGCCGGTGATTCAGCGCCAGGATGAGGTTCAGCAGGGTGGCGCCGGCGGCGGAGAGGAGCACCATCAGCGGGGACACGAGGGCCAGCGCCGCCAGCACGATGGCCACGTCCAGCACCATCTGCACATACCCGGCCCGCCATTTCAGCTTGTCCTGCAGCAGCAGCGCCAGGATGTTGAAGCCGCCCAGGCTGGACTTGTGCCGGAACAGGATCAGCAGTCCCACGCCGGCCAGCAGGTTCCCGGCTGCAACGCCGTAGGCAGGGTCCAGCTCCAGGGACCCGAAAGCCCACGGATGCAGGCTGGCCATCACCGAGACCAGCGCAATGGCCGCCCCGGTGCGGAGGGCGAAATTCCAGCCCTTCTTCCAGATGGCGAGGCCGAAGAACGGCAGGTTGACCGCCGTGAAAATGACTCCGAACGGCAATGGAACGGTGTAACTGAGCAGCAGGGCCAGCCCCGCGGTACCGCCGGTCACGGCCTCGCTGGATTTGAGTAGGAACAGGCCAAGCGACGCGGCGAACGTTCCCGTCAGGATGCCCAGGACGTCCTCCACCACTGAATGGCGGACGGCCGACGGCGGCACGGCGGGTCCCGCCGTCGTCATGCCTTGCTGGGGCGTTGCGTCAGCCGGGGCCGGGGCCGCCGGCGTTGGCGTGCGAAGGGTTGAGGTGTTCACTGGGCGCCGAACCGTTCCCGGTGGGCGAGGACAGCGAGCACGCGATCGTTCGTTGCCCGGTCCGCGAGGCTGATCCGAACACCGTCGCCGGCATAGCCGCGGGCCAGGATGTCGGCCGCGGACAGCGCGTCCAGGAGCTGCCCGCGCAATTCGTCGGAGGTGCGGAGCCAGTAAAAATTGGCCTGGCTGTCCGGGACGTCCCAGCCGGACTCCCGGAGGCTTTCGATCACGCGGGTGCGTTCTTCCGCCACGGCGTCGGTGCGGGCGGCAAGCTCGTCCGTGGCTGCCAGGGAAGCAATGGCGGCGGCCTGGGCCATCCGGTTCACTCCGAACGGGATGGCCGTGCGGCGCAGGCCGTCCGCCACTGACGGGCGGGCAATGGCGTAGCCGATCCGCAGCCCCGCCAGTCCGTAGGCCTTGGAGAAGGTGCGCAGGATGCACAGGTTTGGGTACCGGCGGTAGAACGCCAGCGAGTCCAGGCCGGTGCCGCGCTGGTATTCGACATACGCCTCGTCCAGCACCACCAGGACGTGCGGCGGCACTGCCTGCAGGAACTCCTCCAGTTGGTCCGCTTCGATGGACACCCCGGTGGGGTTGTTGGGCGAGCAGAGGATCACCAGGCGGGTGCGGTCCGTGATGGCCGCAGCCATGGCGGGGAGATCGTGGTGCTCGGTGTCCAGCAGCGGGACCGGCACCGGCCGGGCGCCGGCCACCGTGACCAGGATAGGGTAGGCCTCGAAGGAACGCCACGCGAAGACCACTTCATCACCGGCATCGCACACGGCGGAAATGATCTGCTGCAGCACGCCGGAACTGCCGGGGCCCGCGGCGATTTCATCCGCGGTGACGCCCACGTGCCCGGCGATTGCCTCACGTGCATCCACCACGCCCATATTCGGGTACCGGTGCATTCGGGAGGCCTCGGCCGCCACGACGTCGACGACGGAGGGCAGCGGAGCGAAGTGGCTCTCGTTGGAGGCCAGGGCGGCGGTCAGTTCGGACTCGGCGCTCTTGCCGGCAACGTACGCGGGAAGCTGTGCGACGGCGGCGCGGAGCGCGGGAGCGGCCGCTTCGGGAAGGGTGCTGGTCATGCCAGCATCGTGGGGCAAATTCGGGCGTTTGCGCAACACAGCCGATTCCGGCAGGACAGAAACCGCCGTTATGGCGCCGGTTGGTGGCAAAATGCTCACTATGCACCGCATCGACGCTCTTGACGCAGAGATCCTCCTCACACTCGACCGGGACCCGCAGGCCACAGTCCTTTCGCTGTCCCGGTCGCTGGGCGTGGCCCGCAATACCGTCCACGCGAGGTTGCGGCGGCTGGTGAACGACGGCAGCCTGGCGCCGTTCAGCCAGCGGGTCCGCACCGAGGCCCTGGGGTTGCCGCTGATCGCGTTCATCTCGATCTCCATCAGCCAGTCCGCCAGCGACGAAGCCACGGCGGCGCTGCGGACGGTTCCGGAAATCATCGAGATGCACGCCACCACCGGCGACGCGGACCTGCTCGCGAAAGTGGCGGCGAAGGACCCGGCCGACCTGCACCGGGTGACCAACGCGATGCTGGCGATCGCCGGCGTCGTACGCACCAGCACGGCAATGTCCCTGGTGGAGGTCATGCCCACCCGGACGCTGCCCCTCCTCGAAGCGGTGGCCCACCCCAAGTAGCCCCCCTCCGACGCGCGCTCACTTGTGGCGGCTTTTTCGCCGACGCGCGCTCACTGGCGCCGTGGTCAGGCGAGCAGCTCCAGAGCGTCGATGAGCGCATCCACGAACGCGGTGAGGATGGCGGGCTGGGCACGGCCGGTCATGGTCTGGATCTGCCCGTGCCGTTGCCGCAACACCGGATGGTCCAGATGAACCGCCACCAGTTCCTCGCGGTCCCGCCGGTCCAGGGAGAGGCCGCCCACCAGCGAAACGCCAACGCCGGACCGGGCAAACTGGATCACCGGGTTGATGTGGTCCGACTGCAGCGTGATCGACGGGGTGAGGCCCTCGATCTGCATGGCGAGGTCGAACAACTCCCGCTGGCTTGAACCGGGCGCCGTGACCGCCAGCTTGTAGCGGCACAGGTCCTTCAGGGTGGTGGTCTGCTGCGCGGCGAGCGGGTGGTCCGGGGACACCAGCGCGAAGGCCACAGGGGTTGGCGTGGAGTGTTCCACGGTCACCTTCGACTGCGGGCCCAGCGAGAACACCACGGCGACGTCGGCCTCGCCCTCCGCCACGCGGCGGGTCCCTTCGGAGGAGGAGACGACGTCGAGATGGAACTCGACGTCGTCATGCTGGCGGCTGAGGCCGGCGATCGCCGAGGGGACCCACACCCTGGCGAAGCCTTCCGCGCAGGCCACCCGCAGGGTCCTCGTCTTCCGCTGCATGGAGACCAGCAGTTCCTCCCGGACCGCGGCACCTTCCGCCTCTGCCCGCCGCACGTAAGCCAGCAGGAGCCTTCCCGCCTCCGTCAGTTCCACGCCCCGGGCATGCCGGTGGAACAGCGGCATGCCCAGCGAGGTTTCCAGCTTGTTGATCTGGCGGCTGATGGCGGACGCGGACACGTGCAGCTTTGTTGCGGCCTCGGTGAGCGTGCCTTCCTGCGCAACGGCGTCGAAGTACAGCAGCGCCGGAGTCAGCATGTTCATCCTCGCGGTCCGACCCAGAGGTTTGCATTCAAGTCAACGCTCATCGACAAAACGATACTGGTTGTTTGCTCCCGGGGCACCTAACTTTGGACTCACGCCATACGAGCAAAGGAACAACCGAATGCAGGAACGCACGGGACTATTGGCCACAGCAGCGGAGTTTGTGGACTCCGGCCGCTTCCGGGAGGATTTGGCCCGGCTGGTCTCCTACCCGACGGAAAGTTTCAGCCCGCAGGGACGCGTTGCACTGAAGTCATACCTTGATGATGTTGTTGAGCCCGCGTTCCGCGAGATGGGCTGCACCGTAAACCGGTTCGACGCCTGGCGGGGCGGCGCCAACTCCTTCCTGGTGGCCACCCGGCACGAGGATCCAGAGTTGCCCACCGTTCTTTGCTACGGCCACGCCGATGTCACCGACGGCCAGGCCGGAGAGTGGAGTGCGGGCCGCAGCCCCTGGGCGCTCAGCGACGAGGGTGACCGCTGGTACGGCCGCGGCGCCGCCGACAATAAAGGCCAGCACTGGATCAACATCGTCTCGCTCCGGCTGCTGCTCGAACAGCAGGGCCGCCTCGGCTTCAACCTGGTGTTCCTGCTGGAAGGGGCGGAGGAGATCGGTTCCCCGGACCTCGCCGACTTTGCGGCCGAACACCACGACCTGCTCCGGGCCGACGTCTTTATCGGCTCCGACGGCCCCCGCCTCGCCGCCGAAAGCCCCACGGTCTTCCTGGGTGCACGCGGCGGCGTCAGCTTCGAACTGATTGCCGATCTGCGCGCCGGCTCGTACCACTCAGGAAACTGGGGCGGGCTCCTGCGGAACCCGGCCACCACGGTGGCGGCCGCCGTCGCGTCCCTGGTTGACGGGCACGGCACCATCCAGCTGCCCGAACTGCTTCCGGCCGGTATCCCGGACTCCGTCGCCGCTGCGCTGGACGTACTGGACCTGCTGCCGAATCCCGGCGACCCCCGGACGGACCCGGCCTGGGGAGACCGGACCCTCAGCCCGGCCGAGCGCCTCTACGCCTGGAACACCCTCGAGGTACTGGCACTGGGAGCGGGCAACCCGGACAAGCCCGTCAACGCCATTCCCGGGACCGCGCGGGCCGCACTGCAGTTGCGGTTCGTGCCGGGCACGGACGTGGACAACCTTGAAGCGGCCATCCGCAAGCACCTGGACTCGGCGGGTTTCGGCATGGTGGAGCTAAAGATGGGCACCTCGTTCGCCGCCAGCCGCATCGATCCGGACAATCCCTGGGTGGCCTGGGCCGCAAACTCACTGGCAGCAAGCACCGGCCGCGAGGCCACCGTCCTGCCCAACATCGGCGGCTCGCTTCCCAGCTACGTCTTCGCAGATGCCCTGGGCCTTCCAACCCTCTGGATCCCGCACTCCCACCCGGGGTGCCAGCAGCATGCCCCGGACGAACACCTCCTGGTGGAGGTGGCCCGGGAAGGCCTGCAGATCGCCAGCGGCCTGTTCTTCGACCTCGCCAATTCACACAGCCCCGCGTCCACCGGCGCGGACCAGCCCTCCCTGACCGTCAGCTCCGTATCCTGAACCCTGGAGTTTCCATGACCATGCCCCAGCAAAAGAACCAGCCCACGGCCCGCGCTGCCGACGATGCGCCGGTCGCAGCGCCCGATTCCCGGGCGGCCACCCGGGGGATCGTTGCCGCCACCATCGGTAACGCCCTCGAATGGTTCGACATTGCCATCTACGCCCTGCTGGCCATCTACATCGGCCGGAACTTCTTCCCCAGCAGTGATCCCGGCGTCGAACTCATCCAGGCGTTTGCCGTGTTCGGCGTCTCCTACCTCATCCGTCCTTTGGGCGGACTGGTGCTGGGCTCGTTCGCGGACCGCCATGGGCTGAAGAAAGGCCTGACTGTCACCATCCGGCTGATGGTCCTGGGCACCGCGTTGCTGGCCTTCATGCCGAACTACGGCACCATCGGGATCCTGGCCCCCATCGGCATTGTCCTGGCGCGGCTAATCCAGGGCTTCTCCGCCGGTGGCGAGTTCGGCGCCGCCACCGCCTACCTCATCGCCCAGAACGGCAAACGCAAAGGCTTCCTGGGCAGCTTCCAGTTCGCCAGCCAGGGGCTGGGAAGCCTGATCGCAGCGATCTTTGTCGCCGTCCTGACAACGGTCCTGACCGATGCGCAGATGACCGAATGGGGCTGGCGGATTCCCTTCCTCTTCGGATTGCTGGTGGGACCGGCCGGATTCCTGATCCGCAGGGAGATGAAGGAAGTGCCCGTCCAGCGGGGCGCTGCGGAGCAGAAGCATTCCCCCATCCGGGACGTGTTCGCCACGCAGAAGACGGGAATACTGCTGGCCGGTGGTGCGCTGGCGGTATCCACGGCGCTCAACTTCATCCTGCAGTACATGCCAACCTTCGCCATCAAGGAACTGGGGCTCGAGCCGGGTATCTCGTTCACCTCGCTGATCATTACCGGCGTCATCCTGACCTTCGGAACACCGGTGGTGGGGCACCTCTCGGACAAGTACGGCCGGCTCAACATCATGGTGCCCACCGTGGTGGTCCTGCTGCTCGCCGTCGTACCTCTCTTCATGTGGGTCATCAGCGCGAAGTCCTTCCTGGTGCTGGCACTGGTGATGACCATTCTTGGCCTGCTCAAGGCGGCCTATTTCGGCGCGCTGCCCTCCGTCATGTCGGATTCCTTCGACGTCAGGACCCGCGCAACAGGGTTGTCCTTCAGCTACAACACGGCCGTGGTGGCCTTCGGCGGATTCACGCCAATGATTGCCGCGTTCCTGGTGCAGCAGACGGGGCAGGCCGTGGCGCCGGGCTACTACCTGGCCGTAGTGGCCATCATCAGCCTCGTTGCACTCGCTGCCGGCGTGAAACTCCGCGGCATCCGGTAGGCGCCCGGTGCCCGCCCGTCTGCGGCGGGGCCCGCGACGCCCACACGGTGCGGCAGATTTGGGAAACGCCCGCTCACCTTCCTCCATCTGGAGCAGAGGTGAGCGGGCATTTCCGTGAAAGCCGCCAACAGTGAGCGGGCGTTGCCGTGAAAGCCGCCGAAAGTGAGCGGGCGTGTGGGGAATAGCCGCCAAAAGTGAGCGGGCGTGTGGGGAATAGCCGCCAAAAGTGAGCGGGCGTGTGGGGAATAGCCGCCAAAAGTGAGCGGGCGTGTGGGGAATAGCCGCCAAAAGTGAGCGGGCGTTTGGGGAATAGCCGCCAAAAGTGAGCGCGCGTTGCGGGGGAGAAGGAACGTAACGGAACAATTTCTCCCAATCATTAACGGTCAAACCCTTGACCAGCTTTGTCATCCCTTGATAAACCAGAAGGGCAGAAAGCGTTTTCCATCCGACGCGGACCCCCAGCCCACCCCTACATAGTGGTGCGCTTCCGCACGGTTGAAACGTTCCAAAATGTTGAGCGGCAGACTCAGCTGCCGCCGCATCAAAGGAGATGTTCTTTTGGTTTACCACTCGCAGTGTTCCCCCAAATCCCGGGCCGGCAGGGCCTGGAAAGCAGCACCACTGGCCGCAGCGGCGGCGTCCCTCACTGCCGCGGCACTCGCCTTTACCGGAGTTCCGCTGGCCCAGGCAGATCAGTCCACAGCGCCGGGCCAGGCCGCAAAGCCGGCCCTCAAGCGCCAGGTGGAGAACCTGGACCGCGCGCCCGTGGCCGTGCTGACGGACCAGGGCGTCACCCTGGGCTGGCGCATGCTCGGCCTGGACAAGGACAGCGTGGGCTTCCAGGTGCTGCGTGACGGCAAGCAGATCACCAAGGAGCCCATCCGGGATACCACCACCTTCGTTGACCCCGACGGAACGGCCCAGTCCAAGTACGTCATCAAGACCGTGGGCAACGGCAACGGGCAGGACAAGCTCAGCGCCGAGTTCACCCCGCTGGCGCAGAACTACCTGGCCATCAAGCTGGACAAGCCGGCGGACGGCGTCAGCAAGGACGGCAAGCCCTACACCTACAGCGCCAACGACTCCACGGTGGCAGACCTGGACGGCGACGGCACCTACGAGATCATCCAGCTCTGGAACCCGTCCAACGCCCAGGACAACTCCAAGTCCGGCTTCACGGGCAACGTCTACGTCGATGCCTACAAGATGGATGGCACCAAGCTCTGGCGCATTGACCTTGGCAAGAACATCCGCGCCGGCGCGCACTACACCCAGATGCTGGCCTACGACTTCGACGGCGACGGCAAGGCCGAGGTGTCGTTCAAGACAGCAGACGGCACCACAGACGCCGCCGGTACCGTCATCGGCGACGCTGCGGCGGACTACCGCAACAGCGCCGGATACGTCCTGTCCGGCCCGGAGTTCCTGACGGTCTTCAACGGCGCAACGGGCACCATCATGGACACCGTTCCCTACGACCCGCCGCGCGGCAACGTCTCAGCCTGGGGCGACGGCTACGGCAACCGCGTGGACCGGTTCCTGGCCGGCGTCGCCTACCTCGACGGCGAAAAGCCGTCCCTGATGTTCAGCCGCGGCTACTACACCCGCACCGTCCTGGTCACCTATGACCTGGTGGACGGCAGGCTGGTGAAGCGCTGGACCTTCGACTCGGACATCGCCGGTGCCGAATACAAGGGCCAGGGCAACCACAACCTGTCCGTGGCGGACGTGGACCAGGACGGCAAGGACGAGTTCGTCTTCGGTTCCATGACCATTGACGACGACGGCAAGCCCCTCTACAACACCAAGCTGGGCCACGGCGACGCCATCCACACCGGCGACCTGGACCCGTCACGGCCCGGCCTGGAAACCTTCGCAGTACACGAGAGCATGAGCCAGAGCGGCAACCGCGGCGCCACCTTCCGCGATGCCGCCACCGGCGAAGTGCTGTGGAGCATCCCCGCCATCAAGGACACCGGCCGCGGCGCCACGGGCGACATCGATCCCCGGTTCCCCGGCTCCGAAAGCTGGGCCGTGGGCGGCGACGCTGCCTGGAATTCGCCGGTTGGCTTCCTGATGTCCGCCAAGGGCGAGCGGATCTCAGACAAGATTCCGGCCGCCAACTTCATGGCCTGGTGGGACGGCGACCTGCTGCGCGAAATCGTGGACCACGAGTTCGACGCCGAAGCAGGCATGGGCGTACCCACCATCTCCAAGTGGAACTGGGAGACCGAAACCAGCGACCGGTTGCTGACCGCCACCGGCGCCCGCACCAACAACCACACCAAGGGCAACCCGTCGCTCCAGGCCGACCTGCTGGGCGACTGGCGCGAGGAACTGGTCTTCCCGTCCACCGACAGCACCGAACTGCGGATCTACACCAGCACCTCGCCCACCGAGGTCCGGCTCCGCACGCTGATGCACGATCCGATGTACCGGACCGGAGTGGCGCGCGAGACCGTGGGCTACAACCAGCCGCCGCACCCGAGCTTCTTCATCGGCGAGGGCATGGAGACGCCAGCCGCGCCGTCCGTCTTCTACGCAGGCAAGACGAAGTAGCAAACCGCTGGACAGCAAAGCACCGCCCGCCTCGGGAAGAGGCGGGCGGTGCTTCTGTTTCTAAGTGCGGCGTACGACGACGGCACCCGCCTTGGGCGGGCCGTCAGCCGGGGCGCGGCGTCGGTCAGTGCTGGCCGAGGTTGCCGCCTACCGGGGGCAGGCCACCGTCGGGGCGGCGCTCATCCTCGCGGCGTTCGCCGGCGCTGAATTCATCGCCTTCTCGCGTTTCGTCGGATTCTCCCGCGGTGCCCACCAGGCCGTTGGTCTGGTCGAACGGGTGGCCGATCCTGTCATCGCCGAGGTCGGCGACCGATCCGTCGGCGACCGTGCCGGTGGAGCCGGCTGCCGCCGTCGTGCCTGTTATGCCGGCGCCGCTGCCTGTAACCCCTGCGCCGCTGCCGGTGGTGTCGGTGGTCGTGTCCGTGGGAATCGGCGTGACGGTGACGGGCTCGCCGGGAGCCACGGGGGTGACCGTTTCGTCGGCGCCCACCGCGGTGTCCTTGTTGCCGCTGGCAGCCATGGCCGCTGCAGCGCCGGCCACTGCGGCTACGCCGACGCCGGCTGCCACCTTGCCTGAGACGCCTGCCTTGCCGGAGTCACCGCGGGAGGTGCCGGCGTGCTCAACGCCGGGCGTACCCATCGATGCGCCGGGGTTGACGCTGCCGCGCCAGGCTCCGCTCGCGTAACGCTCGTCCTCGATGAATTCCTTGAACTTCTGCAGGTCGGACTCGGCCTGGCGGTCCACAACATGCAGCTTGTCGCCGATCTTCTCCACCACGCCTTCGGGTTCGTACTCGAGCGTCAGCCGGAGGGAGGTCTGGCCGCCGCCCACATCCTCGAATTCGACGGCTCCGGCGTTGGTTGCGCCCTCCGTGGCGGCCCAGGAAACCTTGCGGTCCGGCACCTGCTCAAGGATCTTGGCCTCCCACTGCCGGCGGATGCCGCCGATCTCGGCCACCCATTCCAGCCGGTCGTCACTGAGTTGGGTGACGCTCTTGATGCCGCCCATGAAGTGCGGGAACTCCTCGAACTGGGTCCACTGGTTGTAGGCCGTGCTCACCGGAACGTTCACCAGAATGCGCTTTTCCACCTTCGTGCTCATAACGTCTCCTTTGCTCTGTTACCGGAAGCCGATTGATCCGTAGAAATCATCAGCATGCTTACCAAGTTACCTTCCGGAAGAGCAGGTTTCCACCCCTGATTTTGGGCGGTGGAGTGCCAGGAGAAGCGGACGGCGGCGGCGCCAGGGTCAGGCGGCGGCTTCGGTCAGGGCGCCACCACCACCCCGTACGACCCCTCGTTCAGCGGGCTGGCTGTCGCGGAAGGTGCCACCACGCCAAAGTCGTAACCCCGTGCCCGCAGGGTGTCGATGGTCCGGGCCAGGTAGGACCACTGCGACGCGGGGCAGGACAGGACATCGTTGCCGTCGTGAAGCAGGATGATCGCACCGGGTGCCGCTTCATCCAGGACGTACTTCTGCACGCCGGCCGCACCAGGGCATTCGAAATCGCCGGGCTGGCCCACATGCCAGCGCCACTGGATGCCGCCGCTCATGCCGATGCTCCTGATGTAGTTCAGCGAGTAGGACGTGCTGTTGCCGAACGGGAAGCGCATCAGCTCGGGCGTTGCGCCGGTAATGGCCGAAATCGCGGCGTTGGTGCGGTCAACCTCCTGCCGCTGCCTGGTCTGGCTCAGTTCCGGGAAGTTGGCGTGATCCCACGAATGGTTGCCGATCACGTGCCCCTCGGCCTTGATCCGGCGGACGAGGTCGGGGTACTGCTGTGCATGGTTGCCCTGGAGGAAGAAGGTGGCCTTGACCCCCTTCTGCTTGAGGACGTCGAGGACGAAGGCCGTGCGCTGGACTGACGGGCCGTCGTCGAAGGTAAGGCCGATCAGCGGCTTGTCCGCTGCGTTGGCCGCCACGGGGCTGCCCACCAGCAGGGCCGCAGCCAAGCTCGCGGCAGCCAGGACCACGGCGGCAAATTTGCTTTTCATGGTGCTCGTTTCCCTTCCCAAGGTCCTCCTGAACCTTGTTTAGGTGAAGCACCCTATGGCGCCCTGAAAGGCGGTGTAAACCCGCTCCGGGCCTCGACTGGGTAACATCTGGCGGCACGAAAAGGCCGTTATGTGGGCGTTATTTTGAGCGCCTTTGAAGGGCGGCGTGGGGAAGACGGACGACGGCGGCGCGCGGCCTTGGATGAAAGGTCCGGGCGCCGCCGTCGCGGGTTGGTTCGAGGGATCGCGTATCAGCGCAGGTGCTGGCCGATCAGCGTCAGGTTCTGGATGACGGCCAGGCCGAACTGCGCGGTGTCGTTGGTGGAAACCGTGGGTGCTTCGTCCACCGGCAGGAGCACATGGGGCGGCTCGATGGTCCGCAGCGTGAACGCGGATTCGTGGTTCAGGTGCTCGCCGCCCTCGCTGAAGCTCTCCCAGGCGCGGGCTGCCAGGTCACGATCCTGCAAACGCGCCGCCGCATAAGCGCTCAAACGGCTGTGCGCCTGGGTGAGGTAGATGCCGGACAGCGGCTCACCCACCTCAGCCACCTGCTCTTCCTTGGTGCCCAGGAACAGCCGGCAGTACTGCAGCCAGGCCCGCTCGAACTCCGGATCATCCACCAGGTCCACCAGCTCGCTGCAGATTTCCACCAGGCCGAACACGGCGCTGAGATGGGATACGGAGATCATCTCCCGGCCGGTATCGAAGCGGCCCTTGTCCAGGTCATACAGCGCTTCGCCGGTGAGGAAGCCGTATTTGAGGGCGCCAATATCCGCCATGGTTCCCAGCAGCCGGTCGCGGGAGCGGGGGTTGCCGGTGCGCTCCCAGTCGGTGAGCCAGGTGGCGGCGAGTGAGCCCCAGTCGGTGCCCAGCCCCACGCCCAGGGCGCCGCGGTTGGGCCGGTAGGTGTCGGCGTCCGGGCGGACCTTGCGGACGGGGTCCAGGCCCAGGAAGTTCTGGTCGCTGTCCACCAGCTCGGTCAGCAGGTCGCCGGTGCGCTCGTCCGCCGTGAGGTAGTAGTAGAAACGGCGGTAGGCCGGCGTGCTGATGCGCAGCTGCTTGGCGCTGCAGCCCCAGTGCTGCACGTTGTGCCGGGACCCCAGGCCCTTCCACGGGCCCAGGTGGTAGACGTCCACCTCGCCGGTGTGCCGGGTCATGGCCTCGGCGAAGCGGAAGATGTCCGCCCGGCCGGAGCGCAGGTAGGAGTACCAGAGCCAGAGGTCGGGGGAGAGTTCCGAGTTGTCCCAGGCGTAGCCGCCCACGTCGTACCGCCACACGTGCCGGTCGAAGTCGTAGGTGTGCATTACGTCGCCGAAGTTCCAGAACCCGTACCAGCGCCGCTGTTCCACCTGGCCGGCGTAGAAATCGAAAAGGAAGTCGAGGTGGTCCTCGAGCCGTGCCCGCGCGGGGGTGCCCCGGTCCACCGGGTCCCAGTCGCCGAACACGCGCACCGAGTGCAGGTACTCCGGGGTGGCCTGGAGCAGCGCTGGTGAGGATGCTGCAGCGGCGTCGGCGGCGAGGCTTTCGGTGGACGGTGTGGCGTCGTAGGCGAACAGAGTTAACTCATGTGTGCGGGCTATCCCGGTGGGGTTCCCGAAGCCTGGTTCGTAGTCCTCGTACGTGATTTCCAAGCCTTCGAGCTGTTCTTCGAACGTGTCCTGGCCCAGGCCGTCGTGGTAGAACCGCAGGTCCATGGGCTGGGACTCGGGGGAGTAGAGCCAGGCTGTTACTGTGGCGTCGGTTCCGGCGGCGCCGCGGATGTCCAGCTGCCCCGGGTGGGACTGCCAGAAGTCCTTGATGCCGATGCCCAAACCGCCGCGCGTATCGCTCAGGGAGCAGAAACCTGCCGAGCGGGTCCCGCCGGAGATGCCCACCCAGCCGTGGCCCGGTGCTGTCCGTTTGCGCAGCTCGAAGCCGTCCGCGCTGAGTTGGGTCAGCGTGTAGTCGCCCCAGGAAGGGATCAGGTGCAGGCGTTCGGAGACTTCGGGGTTCCAGGTGTCCGGGGAGGGGGTGGCGCGTCCGGCGATCTGGGCGGCGCGCACGTCCGCACTCGGATCCCGGCGCAGGCCGGTGAGCCCGCGGACCGCCTCGGTGAGGAAGCCGCCGTCGGCCCCGGCGATCCGGATTTGCCGGTTGTGCAGCTCGGCTTCCAGCGGCACGGTGAAACGGACGCCCAGGCCGGCCAGGAAGTCGCTGTCCGCGTCGCCGTCCCAGATAAAGGAATGCACCATCCGCACACTGCGGGCGTTGGCATAGAAGTAGAAACGGACCACGAACGGCAGCCAGTTGCGTCCCCCGCTGCCGGCGTTGTCCTGGCGGTGGCGGCCTTCCAGCCGGACCACGGCGCGCACCGGCCCGTCCTGTTCAAGCTCCACGGCGGTGACCTCGCCGGTGAACTGCCGGCGGCTGGCGGTGCCCGCCTCTTCCGGGATGCCGTCCTGGAGAAGGCTCACCAGGCGTGCGTCGCGTGCCACGGTCCGGCCGTCGCGCGTGAGGCTGGTGAACAGCGTGGAGCCGCTGCGGCTGATCACCATCTGCAGGGCGCCGGTGTCCACGGTGAGGGAGCCGCGGCTTTCGGTGACGCTGACGCGGGTGCCGCCCATAGCTTCCGGAACGCCCTGGTCTTCCTGAACGCCCGACGGCGGCGCGTTGCCTTCCGAAGGTGCGTTGCCGGCGTCGTGCCTTACCTGGTAGCTGGCCGACGGCGAATCCGTTGCCGGAAGCGCGATCCCGGCCCACTTCAGCGAGCCGTCAGGCCAAGTGGCCAGGGGCCAGGCCTGGCTGGGAACGCGGGCACCGCCGGCGTCCGTCACTGTCAACGCGTCCGGTCCGTGGACGGTGCCGCGGGGGAAGGGCATCCCCCAAGTGGTTCCGCTGCTGGTCCCTGCTGGTGCTTCGCCGTCGATCCACCTGATGAGGGTACTGTCCGTCATGTTGTCCGTTCCCGCTGGTTTGTGGCGCGCAGAATAAACCCCGGCCATTGCAAGGGAAAGCGCTTTCTTGAATGGTTTCAAACCTACTGCGCGGGGTGCGGGGTGGCAAGGGGTGGCCGGAAATTGCGGGGGCCTTTCAGCGCCGGGATCAGGACTCCGGGTGCGGCTCGTCCGGCACGTCGGGCCCTTCCGCGGGGTCCTGGGAATGGGCCCTGACGTCGTCCGAGGGATCCGCGTCCGGATCGCCCTCCGCCGGAGACTCCGGGTGGACTCGCTCGTCGCGCAATGGATTTTCGGTCATCGCTGCCTGCTCCTTTGCTGGTGCCGCGGCTCGGTGGCGGCGGTACTGATCATTGAGCGCCGTTGCCTGCTGCGTGTCAATGGCGTGTGCGGGAACCTCTGGCCGGGGCCGGCCTTCTGTGCTGGACTGGGGGTGCACTGAGCACCACCGCCGCCGCTGGTCCTGTCCAGGGGACGGCAGTTTTCCAAGGAAAGGCAATCCAGGACAGCACGTGGCCGGCCCGGGCAGGCCACCGGAAGGAACACTCATGGCACCGTTCAAGATCGGCTACTTCGTAGGGAGCCTGGCAACCGGCTCCATCAACAGGGTCCTCGCCAACGCACTGATCAAGCTGGCCCCCGAAGATCTGCAGTTCTCGGAGATCCCCATCCGGGACCTCCCGCTCTACAGCTACGACTACGACGCCGACTTCCCCGCCGAGGGCCGCGCCCTGAAGGAAGCCATCGAATCGTCCGACGGCATCCTGTTTGTCTCGCCCGAATACAACAGGTCCATCCCGGGCGCGCTGAAGAATGCCATCGACTGGGGTTCGCGCCCCTGGGGAACCAACTCCTTCGCCCGCAAACCCACCGGCATCATCGGCGCCTCGCCGGGCAGCATCGGCACGGCGGTGATGCAGTCCTCCATGCGCAGCGTGCTCAGCTTCCTGGACGCGCCGCAGCTGAACGCGCCGGAGGCCTACATCCAGTACAAGCCGGATGCCTTCGACGACGACGGCGAGCTCAGGGATGAGGGCACCGCCAAGTTCCTGCGCCACTACATTGAGGAGTACAGCGCCTTTGTTGCCCGGGTGCTGGCCGCCAACGCCCCCGGCCACATCGGCGACCTGGAGCCGGACGCGGACAAGCTGTCCCGTTAGTTCCCCGAAGTTAAAGGATCGTTTCCGAAGGATTTGTTGGGACGCCCCTTTGGACATACGAAGGCCCGCCGTCCCAGCGACGGCGGGCCTTCGAGTCTTTTGCGGCCTCTTGTGCCGGCCTGGGCTTAGTCAGTCCAACGGCAGGGTCACCGTCACCGAGGTGCCGTGGCCGGGGCGGGAATCGATGTCCACGGAGCCGCCCGCTTCCTCAACCGCAACCGCCATGAGGCGGAGGCCGTAGCCGTGGCGCCGCCCCCGGTTGGCGCGGCCGCAATCAAAGCCCGTGCCGTCGTCGGCCACTTTCATCCGGATCCTGTGGTCCACCACCGCAAGCTGCACGCTGAGTTCGGTGGCGTCCGAGTACTTGTAGGCGTTGCTGATCACTTCGCGTGCCGACTGGTACAGCAGGGACGCACAGTCCGCCGGGATCTCAATGCCCCAGTGCGGAGTATCCCAGCGGACCGCGGTCCCGCGCTGGCGGAGGGGCCCGGTCAACCGGTCAATGCAGCCGGCCAGCCCCAGGGTGTGGAAGTCGAGCGGGTGCTGGTCCGTGAGGACCCCGCCCACCGCGATGACGTCCTTGTCATATGCTGTTTCGTTTCCCATGACTTCCTGCTCCCCAAGCTGGTTTGCCCTTCTTCGTCCAGCGTGGACCCGCAACTGCAGCGGTCAGTAAGGTTTGGGTCAAGATCGCATCAATTCTGCGTGCGGGACGTGCCTTCGGCGCGCATGTTTGCATAGGAGCTGTTGCTTAAGAACCGTCCCCGGGGGTACGCCTTGTGGGACATGGCTCCCGCTGGGGGAGCCGGAAAGTGGGAAACATGCCCGTTTGGCTGCAGGCCCTGATGTGGGGGACCATCGCCGGTGCCGCCCTGGTCCTGGGCGCAGCACTGTCCTGGCGGTGGTCGCTGCCGTCCAAGCTGGTGTCCTCGATCATGTCCTTCGGTGCCGGCGTGCTGATCTCCGCCCTGGCATTCGAACTGGTGGACGAGGCCGTCCAGGGCGGCGGTCTCTGGCCCACCGTGGCAGGCTTCCTGGCCGGTGCCGTGGTGTACGTGGGCGCCAACATGCTGCTGGCCCGGGCGGGCGCCAAGCATCGGAAGAGGTCGGGCGGCCAGCAGCCTTCCGAAAAGGACGATCCGGGCAGCGGGACGGCCATCGCCGTCGGGGCGCTGCTGGACGGCGTGCCCGAGTCCGTGGTGCTGGGCGTGACCATGCTTGCCGGCGGGGCGGTGAGCCCGGCCATGATGGCTGCCGTCTTCATCTCCAATGTTCCCGAAGGGCTGTCCGGAACAGCCGGCATGAAGAAAGCCGGCCGGAGCGCCGGGTACGTCTTTGGGCTGTGGGGCGGGATTGCGATCCTCAGTGGCATCGCAGCACTTATGGGATACACGCTGCTGGAAAACGCGCCGGAGGAGCTGGTGGCGTTCATAACGTCCGTGGCCGCCGGCGGGATTTTGGCCATGCTGGCGGACACCATGATCCCGGAGGCCTTCGAGGAGCACCACAACCTGACGGGGCTCACGGCCTCCGTGGGCTTCCTGACCGCCTTTACCATTCACCATGTGGGCGGATAGCGTTCCCGGAAGAAAAGGTGACGCCGCAAGACAAAGGACGTCCCATGTCCTGTACACTGATTCGAGATGAAGGCCGCCACGGAGTGTGGCCGAAGGAGATGACGTGACAGCAACACCCGCGGCGGTATCGTCAGCCAGGTTCAGTGCCCAAATCCGCTCCCAGGCGCTGCAGACCCGCATCATGGAACTCATCCTGGAGCGTGGCCTGGACGTGGGCGATGCGCTGCCCACCGAAAGCGAACTCTCCGCCGAGCTGGGGGTTGGCCGCAACACCGTGCGGGAATCCCTGAAGGTCCTGCAGGCCCTGGGTGTCATCGAAATCCGCCACGGCTTCGGCATGTTCGTGGCCCCCAACAACTTCAGCGCACTGGTCTCCGGGCTCACGTTCCGCGGCAGGCTGTCGCTGCGCCACAAGGGCGAAGAAGCCATGGAGCTCATCGACGTGCGGCAGGCGCTTGAGTCCGGCCTGGTGGGGTCCGCCATCGACCTCCTGACGGACGAACACCTCGCCGACCTGCGGTCCACCATGCAGGCCATGGAGGACGCTGCCGCCAAGGGCGAGTCCCTGGTGGAGCACGACGCCGAGTTCCACCGCCGGCTCTACGCGCCCCTGAACAATGAGCTGCTGATCAACCTCATGGACGTGTTCTGGCAGGTCTACCGGCAGATCCACGAAGCCCTGGGCTCCGGGCCGGTCAACCTCGAAGAGCAGGCCCGGATCCACTGGGAGATCTACGAAGCCGTGGAAGCCCGCGACAAGGCCCTGGCCTCCGAGCGGCTGCAGCGGCACTTCGATGGCATCCGACTCAAGCTCAAGGACGTCGCGGCAGCCTAGCTGCTCCCGGCCCCGCCGGATTCTACGACTCCCCTCCCGCCGCAGTTTGCGGCGCCCCTTTCCTGTGGCTGAGCCCTTCCTCTGGCTGCGCCATGCCCTGTTCCGATGTTCCGTGCCCCGTAGAGAGTGCCTTTGCCATGGAAATTTTCGTAGTGCCAACCGCCTCCGCCACCGGTTCCGTCGCCGCCGGGATCCTGGCCGCCGTGGTCCGCAGCAAGCCCGACGCTGTCCTAGGGCTAGCGACGGGCGGCTCGCCGCTGCCCATCTACAAGGCGCTCGCGGAACATTCCGTGGAGATGGGCGCCGTCCGCGGGTTCGCCCTCGATGAGTATGTTGGCCTGCCCGCCGGGCACCCCGAAAGCTACGCCGAAGTCATCCGCCGTGAGGTCACCGTCCGGCTGGGCCTGGACCCGGCCAACGTTGCAGTGCCCGACGGCGGGGCTCCGGACCCGCGGCAGGCGGCAGCGGATTACGACGCGGCCATAGCCCGGGCCGGTGGCATTGACGTGCAGATCCTGGGCATCGGCCACAACGGACACATTGCTTTCAACGAGCCGGGGTCAGCCCTCGATTCGCGGACGCGGGTGGAGGTGCTCACCGAACGCACCCGGCAGGCCAATGCCCGGTACTTTGCGTCGCCGGACGATGTCCCCACACAGTGCATCACCCAGGGGCTGGGCACCATCATGGAAGCCCGGCACCTGCTGCTGGTAGTCAGCGGTGCGGACAAGGCAGAGATTCTGGCGGCAGCGCTGCAGGGGCCCGTCTCCGCCGACTGCCCGGCGTCAATTTTGCAGCGCCATGCGCACGTCACTGTGGTGGCGGATGAAGCCGCCGCGGCCAAGCTGGCCCCCGGAACCGGCGAGGCCGTGCGGGTGGCCGGTGCCGCCGTCGTCGTCTGACTCAGGACGCGTCAGCGGCACCCAGCGGGGTGCGTGCGTACTCCTCGATCACCACTCCGGACTCGAAGGTCCGTGACTTGACGGGCTGGAAGCCGGACGGCTCAAAGGCGGTGTTTCCGAACAGCGGGATGCCTGCCCCGAGGACAACCGGGTTGCGTTTGAGGATGATCCTGTCGATCTCGGGCAGCAGGGCCCCGGCCAGCGCGCCGCCGCCGCAGAGGTAGATGTCCAGCCCTTCCGCCTGTTTGAGGCTTCGGACGGTGGCCAGGGCGTCGTTGGTGAACGTGACTGCCGGGTTGGAGCTGGTCCTGCTACGGGTGGCGACGTACTCGTGCAGGTGGGCGTAGGGGCTGTCGATGCCCAAGGCGAGGCCGACGTTGTAGCTGTTCCAGCCCTGGATGACGGTGTCGAAACGGTTCTTGGGCGCCTCAATGCCCAGCCCTCCGAGGACATGGGTGGGCAGGGCGTCGGCGAACTCAGTGAAGAGCACCTGCATGTGGTCGCCCTCGACAGGGAAGACGTCGAATGATCCGTCAGGTGCCGCGATGTAGCCGTCAACCGATACTGCGACGTAGTAGACAAGTTCCCGCACAATTACCCCCATTACGATGAATGCCTTTTAGAGGACGATATCGGACGGGTGAAGGCTGACCTGCCGGTCAGCGTGTAGCGTGCAGGGAGATCAATCAGCCTGAGGGGGCAGCGCTTGAACATTATTGACTACCTGATTATCGCTGTATTTCTGGCGGCGGCCATGGTGTTGGCGTTTGCCGTTTCGCGGTTCAGGAATGCCCGGTGGCTGGGGCTCGGGCTCGCCGTGTTGGCCGTCGGCCTGGCTGTGTTCCAGTACGGGCCGTGGGAAACCAGCCCCACCCTGAAAGTCCTGGAGAAGACGGCCACGGCCGAAGATGCGGTTTCCGCGAATTACGCCCTGTACGGCGGGATCGACACGGAATCGGCCCGGTACTTGGGGACGAGGTCAGGATCCAAAGTCTTTGTCGCCACCAGGGACGCGAATGGCGAGGAAATCATCTGCCTGCTGATTGAGGCAGGTGACGCGCAGGGGCCTCCGATGGCCGGGTGCGCCGGCATGGTTTCCGCTCACGACCCCATCGTCACCATGAGCGACCAGGCAGGACGCGAACTGACCCTCGTTCCTGACCAGTACGACACCAATGAGCTGCAGGCAGCCGGGTGGACGAAGATCAGCGACAACCTTTTCCGGGGACGGCAATGACCGGCCAGAAACCGCCAGTTCCGTTGACGCCGTTCTGGAGACTCATGATCACATTCGCCGCCCTTGCCGGCCTCGGTACGTGCGCGGTTCTGGGGCTCGTCTACGTGCGGTTTGTCATGGGCGTCCCCGGAACCGTCCACGTCCTGGAGCGGCAGCTGACCAAACAGGATGCCGTCCCCGCCATCCAGGACGAAGCAGGGGAGGCCAAAATCCGCGAGTCGAGGTTCCTGGCCGCGTACGAGTCGATGAACTATTACGCCGCGCCCGGCCCGCTGCCCGAAGTCGTGTGCCTGGTGGCGAAATACCCGTATGACGACCAATACAACTACTGGGAAGCGTGCAACAGCCTCGGTGACGGCCGGGACATCCTGGTGGAAGTGCAGGATCCGGATGACAGGACCGTAGTCTTTGTCCCCGACCAGTTCGATCACCTTCCGCTTGAACGCGATGGATGGGTGACACTGCACCGGAACCTGCTGATCCAGCCCCTGGACGGAGCGGAGCGGCCCACTCAACCGCTCACCCATGTCGCCGGATACTAGGCGGAAGCCGCCGCAAATTTCGAAGGTGAGGCGGCGGGCCGAGTTGGGCTACGCGTGACCCGGCGCTGCCATAATGCGTTCGACGTCGTCAGCCAGGTCCGCGACTGGCCGGCGGGCATCGAGCTCGAGGGTGGCGCCGCTCCGGAGCAGCGGTTCGACATCGAGGACGTATTGCCGGATCGCGGACTGGTCAGCTTCGGAGCGGCCATAGGTATTGTTCGTACGACCCGACACCCGCTGGAGCAGGACCTCCAGCGGCGCGCTGAGCAGAATGACGGCGGAGAAGCAGTCGTAGAAGCGTCCTTGGTTCTCGACCGTCCCCGAAACGACTAGCGGTGAACTGGACGCGAGGAGGGCAGAAATTCGTGGTTCGTCCCATGTTCCGTCAGGAAGCACCCAACCGTCGTAATCGGTGTCGACTGTCCGATGGCCCCGCCGGGACAGCTCATGTAGCAGGGTTGTCTTTCCCGCCCCTGACATGCCGGTGATGAGAATTCGAGACATGAAAGACAGCGTAACCGCGTGCGGGTGAGTGGGGCCGGAAACGCCAGCCTTTTGGAGAGACCATCGACAAGGTGAATCCGACTAGTGGATCTTCTGCCGTCGAAAGCGCCTTCCCTGCATAAACCGGTGGTTCAGCGGGTCTCGAAAGCCCTAAAGCCCGGTGACCTTTTCGAGGCAACCGGGAGATACAACCCTTTTAGTGCTGGCTGAATTATTGATGAGGGCAGCAACCGGCCGGGTGGGGCGTCGCTGAAGGTCTCCTCCGCAGTTTGGACAAGAACGATTCGGGAACCGTTCAACGCAGTCCGGACACCAGGTGCACTCAAATGTGCAAATGTAAGCCACAGCAGAGGGAGCAATGTCGACGTCGCAACATTCGCAATTCGGTCGGATCTCTAGCACTCAGCAACCCTACCTTCGGCAAGCAGGATGAAGGGCTGAGCTTAGGTTCCTTGCGGTAACTGTCAACTTAGGCCATCATCGAGTTATCTCGCAGAACGCCGCAATTTGCTGGGGCGTCTCCCAGCGAGATTCTTCAGAATCAATGCGCCTCCAACAACCACGAAAACGATTCCAGTGATGAGTCGCAGATTCTCAACTGGCTCCCATGTGAGAAATATTGCGGCCCAGATCAGGAAGAACGCTGCAGAAATAAGCTCCGTTGTTGAGTGCCGTCTTCTCATTTTCATCCTCCCGTACGCTGCCTGGAACTGGAATGCCTGGCCAGGCATACATCCTTTAATGGCATACGGAGACCCTACTCGCACCAATTTCGTAGGCAACTCCCGGTGTGCGTGCCAGGGCGCCTTGTGGTCATCTAAACAAAAAGTCAGCATGATGGAACTGATCATGAAATGGTATCGATATGTCCACCCGCTGATATTCATCGCGTCCTTCATGCCGCTGGTGCTGTCGCTGGTCCCTTTCTGGCAAGGCGTGGCGATTCCTCTTGTTGCCCTTGTGCCGTATGCCGCCAACGAAATCCTGCTGGCTCGACGGGAAAAATAGCAGTCCCATTAGGTGGGCAAGAAGTCTCCGGAGTAATGCCAGAACCCCGGAAAATCAGGCCCTGAATGCGTAGCCTCTGTATATGGGGAATTTACTTGGGTATGTCGTTTTAGGCGCGGCCGCGCTGCTCACTGGATGTTCTGCCGCGCCCGCTTCAGTTGCTGAATCCGATTTCCGGGGCGGACTTCCGGCGGAAGCGGTCACGGCGAAACCCGGTTCCTGGGCGCAGGACCCGTCGTTTCCCTCGCCCGTCCCTGTAGTGGGCTGGCTGGAATCCGGAACGAAGTTCGCCGTTGTGATCAGCGGCAGTTCAAGCTGTCCTGCCTACCCGTCCTCAATCGAGGTCCTCAATTCCCGGCACCTGAAGCTGGGCCTTGCAACGCGCACCGCGCAGGCCTGCACGGACGACCTTGCCCCACACACCTACGTCATCAAAACCCCCGGAGACGGGGACGTCTCCCAGGAGGTCACGCTCGAATACTGGCAAACCAGAGTAGTTTTGCCACCCCTCTTAGTACAGCCGGGGACTACGCCAGGACCTCTCCGCCGCGAAGCACTCGGACAAGACGGAAGTCCGGATCAACCACCACGACGTCGGCGCGCAGCCCGGCGCGGAGGCTCCCCACCTCGCCGCTGAGGCCCAGAACGCCCGCCGGAACCGCAGTGGCAGACAGGACCGCGTCAGCGGGGTCCACCCCTGCCCCGACAGTCCGGCGCACCACGTCCAACAGCGTGGCAGTGCCGCCGGCCAGGGCGCCGTTGCTTCGCAGCCGCGCCTCCCCATCCCGGACAACCACTCCCGCAGGGCCGAGGTCATACTCACCGTCGGGCAGCCCCGTGGCCGCCATCGAATCGGTCACCAGGGCAACATTCGCGGCACCCACCAGCCCAAACACCATCCGCACCGTCTCCGGATCCAGGTGTACCCCGTCGGCCACCAGTTCCACCGCTACGCGCCCGGCGGCGGCCAGCTGAAGGCACGCGGCCACCGGTCCCGGGCTGCGGTGGTGCAGCGGCGGCATGCCGTTGAAGAGGTGCGTCACCGTTGGACGCGCACGGTCAGCACCGGAAACAGCCAGCAGGCGGGCCGCTTCGGTGAGCGAATCCGCCGTCGTACGTGTATCCGCGTCGGTGTGGCCCAGCGACGGTGCCACACCGTTCGAAGCCAGCTCCAGCACCAGCTCCGCCGCACCCGGCAGTTCCGGGGCGTAGGTCATGGTGCGGAGGTGGCCGCTGGCCGCATCCAACAGCTCGCCAAGGAAGTGAAGGTCAGGGTCCCGCAGGAACCGCGGATCCTGGGCGCCGCACCTTGCCTGGGACAGGAATGGCCCCTCGGCGTGGATGCCCGCGATCAGGCCGTCGTCGGCCAGCCGCCGCAGGGTCCCGATGCTTCGCAGCAGCTCGCCGCGGGGTGCGGTCACCAGGCTGGCCAGCAGCGTGGTGGTCCCGCTGCGGTGGAGGAAATCCACCGCAGTCCGGGCTGCCCCGGGGTCACCACCCGGGAAGTCGCCGCCGGCGGCGCCATGGCAGTGCAGGTCAATCAGCCCGGGAAGGAGCATGCTCCCCGGCGGAAGCTCCACGTGAGCCAACGCGGGCAGCGACGCAACGTCCAGCCCCGCCCACGGCCCGGCGTAGGCAATCCTGCCGTCCACCACCGCGACGGCGGCGTCCCCCACCGTGGTGCCGTCCGTCAGGAGGGTGCCCGTCAGCAGGTAGGGAGAGGTCACTTGAGGGCGTCCGAGAACCAGCCGGTGACGGTGGCCGGGTGCGTGATGGCGGTGCCCACCACCACGGCGAATGCCCCGGCATCCAGCGCCTGGCGGGCCTGGGCAGGCGTGTGGATGCGGCCTTCGGCAATGAGCGGAACGTCAAATCCGGCAGCCGCAATCTCCGCCAGCAGCTCCAGGTCGGGGCCCGGTGTTTTGGGCCGCTCACCGCTGTAGCCGGACAGGGTCGTGCCGATCAGGTCCGCGCCCGCCTCGACGGCGGCAGCGGCATCCGCGAACGATCCACAGTCGGCCATCACCAGCGCATGCGATTCCGCATGGACTCCCGCCACCGTCTGGGCCAGGGTAAGCCCGTCCGGGCGTTCACGGCGGGTGCCGTCGATGGCCACAACATGGGACCCCGCGTTGGCCACGGCCAGCGCGTGCCGGAGCGTGGGGGTGATGAAGACGCCGCTGTGCCCGTCCTTCCACAGCCCGATCACCGGAACCTCCACGGCCGCGCGGGCGTGCTGGACATCCGCCAGGCCCTGGACGCGCACGGCAGCCGCCCCGCCAATCACGGCCGACGCCGCCACCTGCGCGGTGGTCCGGGGATCGCGCATTGGCTCGCCCGGGTACGCCTGGCAGGACACGATCAGGCGCCCGCGCAGGGATTCGAGGGCATCGGGGGACAGGAGCATGGTCAGTTCCTTCGGGACGTCTGGGCTGAAGAGTATCCGGCGGGGGCGGAAACGGCAGTTTCAAGGACAAGTCTGGCGGCACCAACGACGGCTGCCGTGTTGCCCAACGCGGCGGGACGCACCGGAATGCCGGTCAGTGCGGGCAAAAGTTCGGCGCGCAGCGCAGTTTCCATGGGCTGCCACCAGCGCTCGCCCGCGTCGGCCAGACCGCCGGATATCAGCACCACCTCGGGATCAAGAATGTTCGCCAGCCCGCCCACAGCCTGCCCGGCAGCAGCCGCGGCCATCCCGATCACGCCGGCAGCAACACCATCACCGGAGTCGGCCAGCGCAAACACGGCGCGGGTGTCCGCCACAGGGGATGAGCCGCCCAGGCGGCGGTAGGACTCGAGGATGGCCGGCCCGGAGGCGATGGCCTCGACGTGCCCGGCACCGCCGCAGACGCAGGGGAGCGGGGTGCCGTCGAAGCACGCGTACGGGGAGGCGAAGTGGCCCACGTGCCCGCCGGCGTAGCGGTGCCCCAGCACGGGCTTGCCGTCCGGGACGAAGCTCCCGCCAACGCCGGTGCCGAACGCCACCAGCAGCGAGCTGGAGGTCCCGGCAGCCGCGCCCGTCCACGCCTCGCCGAGGGCGTGCGCGTGCACATCGTTCACCGCAAGGACGGACGACGCCGGCAGGCCCAGCCGGGCGGCCAGGCCTGCGGTGAGTGCCGTCCCGGCCCAGCCGGAGATGGCGTCCGTCGCCGAGACCACCACGCCGTGCGCTGCATCGATGACCCCGGCGGATCCGACGCCGACCCGCCCAACGGCGATTCCGGCGTCGGCCGCTTTGTCCCGAAGCCCGGCAACAAGGCCGGCCGTGGCGTCGAGGATCGCGGCGGAACCGTCACGGCTCAGCGTGGGGATGGTGCCCGAAAACAGCACCTCCCCGTCACCGGAAACAACCCCGGCAGCAGTCTTGGTGCCTCCCAGGTCAACACCAATGGCGTACATGGACATAGGGGCGTCTAGACCAGGCCGTTGCGTTCGAGGATGCCGCGGATAGCCTTGGTTTCGTCCTCGTTCAGCGCCGGCATGGGTGCGCTCATGGTGTTGGATTCGATGACGCCCATGACCTGCAGAGCGGTCTTGAATGCGCCCAAGCCCGCCGCGCCGCCGGAGACGCGGCCGTTGGGGGTGTAGACGATCTCGAAGAGGTCGGCCAGGCGGTCCTGTTCGGCGGCGGCCTTGGCCCAGTCGCCGGCGGCTGCGGCGTCCACGAGGTTCCGGTAGCCGCGCGGGTCCACGTTGCCGAGGCCCGGGACCACGCCCTGGGCGCCGCCCAGGAGAGCGCCGTCCACCACTACTTCGTGGCCGGTGAAGATATCGAAGTTGTCGATCTCCCGTGCCGCGAGGAGGAGCTGGCGGAAGGAGACATCGTCCCCGGAGGAGTCCTTGACGCCGGCGATGACACCTTCGCGGCCCAGCCGGACCAGCAGGTCCGTGGGGAGCTTGAAGTGGGTGCGGACGGGCACGTCATAGGCGAAGATCGGCTTGCTGACGGCGGTGTGGATGCTGCGGAAGTGGGTTTCGGTCTCCTCCGCGTTGCCGATGGCGTAGTACATGGACGTGACCACGATGGCGTCTGCACCGAGGTCGATCACGCGCCTGGCCTCCTCGATGACCCGGTTGGTGGTCTGCTCATTGGCGCCGACGATCAGCGGAACAGCACGGTCGCCGGCGGCGGCGTTGGCCTCGGCGATGGTGCTGACCACCAGGTCGCGCTCGGCATTGGTCATGTAGGGCACCTCGGCCGAGGAACCGAGGACGAACAGACCTGACACGCCGCCGTCGAGCAGGTGCCTGGTGAGGTTCTGCAGGGACGCGGTGTCAATGCTGCCGTCTGCGTGGCGGGGGGTGACGACGGGAGGGATGACGCCGGAGAACTGGGAAGACACGGGAAAACTCCGATAACTGGGTTGGTAAAAAGGGGGGATGGGTGGTCTAGGTGTGCAGCAGGCTGGGGGCCGCGCCGAGGAGCTTCTTGGTGTAGTCGTTGCTGGGGTTGTCGAACACCTGCGCGGCCGGGCCTTCCTCCACGATCTCGCCGAAGTACATGACGCAGATGCGGTCGGAGACGTAGCGGACGGTCTGGATGTCGTGGGAGATGAACACCATCCCCAGGTTCAGCCGCACCTTGAGGTCGGAGAGCAGGTTCAGCACCTGCGCGCGGACGGAGACGTCCAGGGCCGACGTCGGCTCGTCCGCCACGATGATGTCCGGATCCAGCGCCAGGGCCCGGGCGATGGCCACGCGCTGCCGCTGGCCGCCGGACACCTGCGACGGCGTCACTTCCGCCGCGGAGGCGGGCAGGCCTACCAGCGCGAGCAGTTCACGGACCTTGGCGGCCCGGCTGGCGGCGTTGCCGATGCCGTGCACCTGCAGCGGGTCCGTGAGGATGTCCTGGATGGTCATGCGCGGATTCAGCGCGGTGGCGGGGTCCTGGAACACCACGGACACGGACCGGCCAAATTCTTTCCGCATCGCAGCGTTCCGCTTGATGGCGGGCTTGCCGTGGAACAGGACCTGCCCTGACGTCGGGGCCTGAAGGCCCACCAGTACCGAGGCGAGGGTGGACTTGCCGCAGCCGGATTCACCCACGATGCCCACGGTTTCGCCGCGGCTGATGGTGAAGTCCACGCCGTTGACGGCCTTGACCACGTTGGGGCGGAAGAGGCCCCCGGTGCGGGCACGGTGGTGGACCTTGACGTCCTTGAGCTCAATGACGGGCTGTCCGGTGGATGCGCTCACTTGGCGTCCTCCTTGCGGTGGCTGGCCCAGAAGTGGTCCGAATCCCCGCCGTTTGCCGAAGCCACGGCGGTGAGGACCAGTTGCTGGTTGGGGTCGGCGTCGCTGCGCAGGGAGCGCGGCGCGAACCGGTCCCCGGGGGCGAAATCGTTAGGGGAAGGGACCGTGCCGGGGATCTGGTGCAGGCGGGCGGCGTCGGCCTCGATGGAGAGCACGGCGCCGAGCAGACCGCGGGTGTATTCGTGTTTCGGGTTCTGTAGCAGCTCGGAGGCCTGGGCGGATTCCACCACCTGGCCGGCGTACATGACCGTGATGCGGTGCGCCAGCGATGCCACCAGGGCGAGGTCGTGGCTGACGAACACCATGGCGAAGCCAAGCTGTTCGCGCAGTTCGTTGAGCAGGTCCACCACCTGTTTTTGCACGGTGACGTCCAGGGCGGTGGTGGGCTCATCCGCCACCACGATCTTGGGTGAACGGGACAGCGCCATGGCGATCAGCACGCGCTGCCGCTGCCCGCCGGACAGCTCGTGGGGATAGCTGGCAAGGGTGCGGACAGGATCGAGCTTCACCATTTCCAGCAGCTCGGCGGGGGTCTTCCGGCCGCCGCGCCGGGTCAGCTGCAGCATCTGGTCCTTGATCTTCATGGACGGGTTCAGCGAGCTGAGGGCGTCCTGGTAGACCATGGCGATCTGCTCGCCACGCAGGCCCTGGTAGGCCTTGGCGTTGCTGTGGCTGGTGTCCGGGTCCAGCAGTTCCTTGCCGTCGAACCGGATGGAACCGGTGATCCGGGCGGTCTTGGGCAGCAGGCCCATGACGGCCAGCGAGGTGATGGACTTGCCGCAGCCGGATTCGCCCACCAGGCCCATGGTTTCGCCCTCGCGGACGGTGAACGAGACGTTGTCCACGATGGCTGTCTCGCCAAACCGGCCGGGGAACCGGATGGACAGGTTGTTGACCTCCAGGACCGTGCGGGCGTCCGCGGGGACCTGGGGGAGGCGGTCCGTGCGGGTTGCCTCGACGGCGGCGAGCAGTTCCAGCTCGCGGTCCAGCAGGGCGTGCGGGTTGGCAGCGGTCCTGACGTCGGTGAGTACCGCTGAGGTGTCCTGCCGGCCTTCGGTGGGGGTTGTTCCCGAAGCCGGCAGGACGCCGTCGAGCTCGTGCTGTTCCACGACCGACGGCTGGGCAACCGAGGTGGCCACTTCCGTGTCCACCGCGGAGCCGGTGACGGCGGCGCCGGCCACCGAAGCGGCAGCACCGTCGTCGTCCTTCACCACCGGGGCGCGCCGCAGCCGGGGGTTGACCATGGCGTCGGTGAGTCCCTCAGCGAGGATGTTCAGCGCCAGGACGGTGAGGAGAATGGTGAGGCCGGCGAAGGTGGTGGCCCACCAGCCGCCGGACAGGACAAGGTTGCGGCCGTAGGAAATAACGTTGCCCCAGGACGGGGCGGGGTCCTGGACGCCGGCGCCCAGGAAGGACAGCGAGGCCTCCAGGATGATGGCGTCGGCCACCATCACCGTGGCGAACACCAGCACGGGGGCTGCGGTGTTTCGGACGATGTGCTTGGCCAGGATGTAGAACCGGCCGGCACCGATCACGCGCTCGGCACGGACGTAGTCCTCGCCGTACTGCGAGAGCACGTTGGCGCGGACCACGCGGGCCAGCTGCGGGGTGTAGATGATGGCGATGGCAATGATGATGGTGGGCACCGAGTTGCCGAACGCCGCCAGGAGCACCGCGGCCAGGGCGATGCCGGGGAACGCCATCAGGATGTCCATGAGGCGCATGATGAGTTCGTTAACGGCCTTGCTGGACGTGGCCGCCAGCGAGCCGAGGAACGCACCGGCAAGGACTGCCAGGGCCACGGCGCCGAGGCCGATCATCAGCGAGGACTGCGAGCCGTAGAGCAGCCGGGAGAAGATGTCGCGGCCCAGCCGGTCGGTGCCGAAGAAATGCTCGGCACCCGGGGGAGTGGCCGGCATGAAGGATTCCAGCGGATCGTGCGGGGCCAGGACCGGGGCGAAGACGGCGGCGAAGGCGATCACCACCAGGAAGGCGAGGGCCAGCCGGGAGCCCCAGGGCAGGGCCTGCAGGCGGATCCCGGGGGCGCTCAGACGTTCAGCGAGTTTGCTGCGCATGGGTCACACGGTCCTGATTCGGGGGTTGATGAGCAGGTAGAGCAGGTCCACGGCGATGTTCACCAGGACGAAAGTGACGGAGATGGTGAGCACCACGCCCTGCACCAGGTTCACGTCCAGGTTGGTGATGCCGTTGAGGATCAGCTGGCCCATGCCGGGCAGGGCAAAGATCATTTCAATCACGACGGCGCCGCCCAGAAGGTAGCCGATCCGCAGTCCCAGCACGGTCACCGGGGTGACGAGTGCGTTGCGGAGCACGTTCTTGGAGACCACCTCGCGGTACGGCACGCCGTTGCCGATGGCCGTGCGGACGTAGTCCCGGTCCAGCTCTTCCACCATGGAGGTGCGGACCACCCGGATGAGCGAGGCCGAAACCGGGATGCCGAGGGCCAGGGCGGGCAGCGCCATCGAGTTGAGCCAGCCGCCGAAGCCGGACTCCGGGGTGGCAATGCCGCCGGACGGGAACATCGCTGCCGGTCCCAGGGCGAACCACTGGATCAGGAGGATGCCCAGCCAGAACGACGGCGTTGCCACCGCGGCGATGGAGAAGACGCGGACCAGCTGGTCCTGCCATTTGTCCCGGTACAGGGCGCCGATGATGCCGAAGACCAGGGAGACTACAACGGCGATGATGACGCCCAGGAAGGTCAGCTGCAGCGTCAGGGGGAACGCCGAACCGATCATGCTCGCCACCGACTTGGCCGGCGGCGTGGTGACGCCGAGGTCCAGCTGCAGGAGCCTGCCCAGGAACCGCACATACTGCAGCAGCAGCGGATCGTTCAGGCCGTTCGCCTGGCGGTACTGTTCCTTGGCTTCCTCGCTGGCGCCCTCGCCCAGGGCGCTGCTTGCCTGGTCTCCGGGGGCTGCCTGCAGGACCAGGAACACCAGCAGGGTGATGCCCAGGACCATCAGCGGCAGGGCTGCGAGCCGTCGGCCCAGCAGTCGCAATATGGTGCTCAATGTAGTCTCCGGTGGTTAGGGCTAGGCGGTGCGGCCCACACCAACGAAGGACACTCCGGTGGTGGGGAGGGGCTTGAAGCCGCTCAGTTTCTTGGAATCCCAGGCGCTGGGAAGCTGGCGGTGGAACAGCGGGTACAGCGGGACTTCCTCGGACACCAGGTCAACGATCTCGCCGGTCAGCTTCTTGGCGTCTTCCTTGGATGCGCGGCCGGCCTTGGACATGAGGTCCACCAGCTGCGCCCGCTCCGGGGTGTCGGCCCAGAAGGCGCGGTTCTTCATCCAGGTGTCACCGGCGTAGAACCAGCTCAGGAGCAGGTCCGCGTCGTTGCCGAACACCGAGGGATCGCCGGGTGCGGCAACAACCTTGTAGTCGCCCTTGGCCACGCGGTCCGTGTACAGGGCGCCGGACTGCAGGTTCTTGAGGGTGACCTTGACGCCGGGGATCTTGTTCCAGGATTCGAGCATCAGGGGTGCCACGTCCTTGACCCAGGCGGTGTCAGTGGTGAGGAGCTCGAACTCGAGGCTGGTGACGCCGGCTTCCTTGAGGAGGTCCTCGGCCTTCTTGGCGTCGTAGCCGTAGACGTTCTTGGCCTTGACGTAGTCCGGGTGGCCCTCCTGGAAGTAGGAGCTGGCCGGCTTGGCGTTGCCGAACAGGGCCTTCTTGATGATGGAATCCTTGTCCAGGCCGTAGTGGAGGGCCTGGCGGACTTTCTTGTTGTTGAAGGGTGCGGCATTGCAGTTGAACATCATGAACAGCAGGCCGAAGGACTGCACGGACTCAACGGTGGCTGCAGACTTCAGGCCCTCCATGTCCAGGTAAGGGACGTCCTCGATGGCCTGGACGCGGCCCGACTGCATGGCGGTGACGCGGGCGGCGGCATCGGAGAGCAGCAGCCAGGTCATGCCCTTGGCCAGTGCCGGCATGGGGCCGTTGTAGGCCTGGTTGGCTTCGAAGACGATCTTGTCGTCCTTGACGGCGGAGATGAGCTTGTACGGGCCGGTGCCTACGGGCTTCGCGTCGAAGGACTTCAGCTGATCGGAACCGAACGGGAAGTTGGTCAGCGCCTTGGGCACCACCTTCACCACGGAGATGCGCGGGCCGAAGCCGGGGAACGCGTACTTGAGCGTGAACTCCACGGTCTTGGCGTCCAGGGCCTTGACCTCCTGGATGAACGGGATGAACTGTGAGAACAGCGACTTGTTGGCCGGGTCCATCACGCGGGTAAAGGAGAACACCACGTCCTCGGCGGTGACCGGTGTGCCGTCGTGGAAGACGGCGCCGTCCCGGAGGGTGACCTGGTACTGGGTGTCGCTGACCTTCTTGGGGTCCGCGGCGGCCAGGGCGTTGTACGGCTCACGGGTGGCCGGGTGCAGTTCGATGAGGCCTTCGAACACGTGCAGGTTGGCGGCCATCGGGGTGGCGCCGGAGGAGGAGATGGGGTCGAACCCGGTGGACAGCGCGTAGGAGATGCCGGCCTCGATGGTGAGGTCCTTGTTGACGGGCGAGGTGTTTTCCGTGGCGCCCGTGGTGGTGGCGGCGGGACCGCCGCAGGCTGCGAGGGAGCCGGCGAAGGCTGCGGCCAGGCCCATGGCCCCGCCCAGCTTCAGGAAGTTCCGGCGGCTGGCGTCATTGACCAGCGGCAGGTTCTTGATGTTGTTCATGTGCCTCACCATTCAAAAGATGTTGATCGGATGTAGGATGTCCTAGCTCGTAGAATGACTGTAAGGGTGATCACAGCCGGACGTCAAGTGCGGAATCTCACTGTCACCGGACCGCCTGCCTGCAGACCGCTTCCCAAGCCAAGGAGTTCGAAATGTCACTCATCGTCGGCGCTTATCCGGCCCAGCCTGCCGGGTCGCAGCAGGAGTTCTTCCGTGGGCTCGCGGCCGTCCCGGCCGTCAGGGGACTGGAACTTCCGTACGGCCCGCATGGCGGAAACCCCTGGCCCGCCGGCGCACCTGCGGAGTGGGCCGCCGTCGTGACCTCGATACCCGGCACCATGCAGCGGCTGGGCGCATCGGCTGCGTTCGGGCTGGCCTCCCCGGACGCCGGCGGCAGGCGCGAGGCCCTCGAATTCGTGGCCGGCCTCCATGCCTACGTGCTCAGCCTCAAGGGCGAGGGGCGCCAGGTGGAAGCCGTCGAGCTGCATTCAGCGCCGCATCCCGGCGCCGACGCGGCCATGTTCCGGGCATCGCTGAGCGAGATCCTCGGGTGGGACTGGGGCACCACCCGGGTGCTGGTGGAACACTGCGACGCGCCCCGGCCCGGAGGCAGGCCGGAGAAAGGCTTCCTGCCGTTCGGTGAGGAAGTGGAGGTGGTCCGCTCTCTCGTCGAGCAGGTCGGCAGCCGGGTGGGCCTTGTCATCAACTGGGCCCGGTCGGTCATCGAAACCCGCAATCCGGACACTGCCGCCGAACATATTGCGCTGGCCCGGGAGGCGGGCGTCCTGGCGGGCGTCATGTTTTCCGGCTGCTCACCGGACGCCACGGAGTTCGGCTACCCGTGGATCGACGCGCACCTCCCCGCCGTCGAGGTGGAAGGGGCGCCGCCGGGCTCTCTGCTCAACCGCGCCGGAATCCAGTGGTGCCTCGCGGCCGCCGGTATGGGGCCGTTCATCGGCTTCAAGGTTGGCCTGCCGCGGGAGGGCCTGACGGTGCAGGACCGTGTCGACCGCCTGCGGCAGATGTGCGCCCTTATCGAGGGGAGCTGACCGGAGGCGCGTCTTCCACGCTGACATCGCCGGTGGCCATGGTGAACCGGAAGAGTTTCTGCAGCCGCCATGCCGTGTTCCCGGTGATTCCTTCCACGGCGAAGGTGATGTCCACGGCTTCCTGCTTCACGTCCTCCGCCGTCAGGGTGTACGACGGCGTGAAGTACAGTGCCGCTTCGCCCGGCAGGAGGTCCCGGGCCGGGAAAGCCGCGGCCCCAGGCCCGGCGAGCCTGACCCCTGTGACTGTTGCGCCGCCGTCGTTCCGTGCCCTGCCCGTGAAGGCGAGGATGTCGCCTTCCTTGTAGCCGGGGATGATGGGGCCGTAGTTGAGGTCCTGTGCCTCGCGCGTGCCCAGCACCTGGGCCTGCCCGGCGGAGTAACCCTGGCCGATCTCCTTGGACGCCGCACCCCAGTCGCCGCCGTCGTCCGCCATGACGTGGAATTCCCCGGCGTTCAGCCATACCTCCGGGAGGCCCGGCGTGATGGACCGGAGTTCCATGTGGAAGGTGAGCCCGGCTGCAGGCCCAGGGGTGGACGGCTGAGGGTGCGGCTGCGTTGCCAGCTGGTCCGTCAGCTGCGCGGCCGGAATGGAGGCGAAGACGATTTCGCGGTAGCCCTGGCGTTCGTACAGGACGCCGATGTTGCCGTCCGGCAACCGGGTGGCCGTGGAGTACGCCGAGCTTCCCGGGCAGAGCACCAGCCCGGCAGGCCAGGTGCTGCCGTTGTCCGGCGAGAGGCTCAGGACGGTGTTGCGGCGCAGCGCGGTGTCCCGGTTGTTGGTGGCCAGCAGCCATTGGTCCGTTGCCGGGCCGGCGTAATCCATGACGGACGGCAGCCCGTCGAAGCGGGCCAGTGAGCCGTTGTCGCTGGGATCCGGGAGGTCCTCGACGGGTGCCAGCGGGCTCCAGCTGTGGCCGCCGTCCGTGGAGGTGGCGGCCAGGCGCCGGGGCGTTGCCCGGCTGTGGAGCAGCAGCCGGCCGTCGTCCAAGGCAACCACCTTGTTCTCGTTGGGCGCCGCGCCATGGGTTCCGGCACTGATGAATTCCCCCAGTGTCCAGCGCTCGCCGTGGTCGTCGCTGTAGGCGGAGGCGGCCATGATTTCGCCTCCGCACAGGAGCACGAACTGCTGCACCAGCCGGCCCGTGAAGGGGCCGGCGTGGATTTGGATGCCCTGTCCGGCGGCGGCAAAGATGCCGGTGACGTCCCTGCCGGCTGGGGAGCTGCCCTTCAGTTCCGCGGTGAGGCGTCGGTGCTGCCAGGTGACGCCGTCGTCGTCGGACCAGCTGAGGTCGGTGTGCTGGATGGTGGGGTCGTCCGGGGCCATTCCGGTGGCTGATTCGAAGAAGCCCGCGCGCGTTCCAGCCGCGTGGAAGAGGAAGACGCGTCCGGTTTCGGCGTCCACCAACAGGCTCGGATCACCGAAACCCTCCAGGCCTGTGCCGCTCCGCACCACCTCCTGGCCGCTCCAGGTCTGCCCGCTATCGGTGCTGCGCCGGACCAGGAGATCGATAGGGCTGGGCAGGTCATCGAGGTTCGGCCTGCCGTCGTAGGCGGCCAGGACTGTGCCCCTGGATGTAACGGCGAGCGCCGGGATCCGGTACTGGCGGTAGCCCCCGCGGCCCCGGACGGCGAGGACATGCTCAACCGCAAGTACAGCCACGGGTAAGGCAGCAGGCATTGGCGAAGGGTTTGGGGGAAGGAGATGGGACGTCACATGTTGAGTCTAGCTTTCCGGTCTTTCCATGCCTAAGGTGGTAGGACGTCGTATGTAGCAGGAATCACATTATGAGTTCAGCATGACGGCGTCACCTCCATTCGAGCCGCAGCGCGGCGTCCAGAAAGGACATGGGTTTGCGAAATACCTTGAAAAGAACCAGGAAAAGATCGATGGGGCAGGCTGCGGGCACAGGCGCCCTCGCCCTGGCCCTGCTCGCCGGAACCGGGTTGCCCGCCCAGGCGGCACCCATCCCGTCCAACAGCCCCACCGCTCCTCCCGGTGCTTTCCAGGAAGCCAACCTGGCCGCGGACAGGACCGCCAGTAACTTCTTCTACCGGATTCCGGCATTGTCCTACCTGGGCAACGGCGTGGTCCTCGCGGCCTGGGACGGCAGGCCCGGCAGCTCGGCCGATGCCCCCAACCCCAACTCCATCGTGCAGCGCCGCAGCACCGACGGTGGCCGGACCTGGGGGCCGGTGCAGGTGATTGCCGCCGGGCATGTGGGCGACGCCGCCGCCCCGAAGTACGGCTACAGCGATCCGTCCTACGTTGTGGACGCCGAGGCCGGGAAGGTCTTCGCGTTCTTCGTGTACTCCAAGGACCAGGGGTTCGGCGGCAGCCAGTTCGGCAACGACGACGCGGACCGGTCCGTTATCTCCTCCGCGGTCATTGAGTCCTCCGATGGCGGCCTCACCTGGAGCCAGCCGCGCCTCATCACTGACGTCACCAAGCCGGGCACCAGCAAGACCAGCCCGGCCCCCGGCGATGTCCGCTCCAACTTCGCTTCCTCCGGCGAGGGCATCCAGCTCAAATACGGCCCGCACAAGGGCCGCCTGATCCAGCAGTACGCCGGGGACATCCGCCAGGCGGATGGCAGCAACAGGATCCAGGCCTACAGCGTCTACTCCGATGACCACGGCGCCACGTGGCACAAGGGCGCCAACGTGGGCGACCGGATGGACGAAAACAAGACGGTGGAACTCTCCGACGGGCGCGTGCTCCTCAACTCGCGTGACAACGCCAACCAGGGCTACCGCAAGGTTGCGGTGTCCACCGACGGCGGCGCCACCTACGGCCCGGTCACGCAGGACACCGAACTGCCGGACCCCGCCAACAACGGCGCCATCGCGCGGATGTTCCCCAACGCCGCGCAAGGCACTGCTGATGCCAAGAAGCTCATCTTCACCAACGCCAACTCGAAGACCGGCCGTGAAAACGTCTCCGCACGCGTGTCCTGCGACGACGGCGACACCTGGCCCGGGGTCCGCACCATCCGTTCCGGCTTCTCCGCCTATTCCACCGTGACCCGCCTGGACGAGGGCCGGTTCGGCGTCCTGTACGAGGGCAACTACACGGACAACATGCCGTTCGCCGCCTTCGACGATGCCTGGCTGAACTACGCCTGCGCGCCGCTTTCCGTCCCTGCAGTCACCACCGCGTCCGGCGCCACCAAGCAGGTGGCCGTCACCGTCACCAACCAGGAAGCCGCCACGCTATCCGGCGCCACCGCCACCGTCTACACCCCCAGCGGCTGGTCCGCCACGACGGTCCCCGTGCCCGATGTCGCGCCCGGCGCCTCCGCCACCGTGAACGTTGACCTGACCGCCCCGGCGAACGCGAGCGGTCCGCAGAACCTCAATGCCGCCTTCACGACGGCGGACGGCCGGGTTTCGCAGGCCACCTTTACCGCCACCGTTCCGGTGGCACCGCAGGTGGGCCTCACCATCACCGGGTCCGCGCCGGACCGGGATGTCGCCGCCAGCCCGTACAAGGCCGGTGACGTGCTCAGCTACACCTTCAACGTCAAGAGCACGGCCAACGTCACCGCCAACTCCGTGCCCCTTTCCGGGAACTTCGACGCCGGGTTCCTGCCGCCGTCGGCCCCCAACTGCCGGTACAACAACCTGGCCGCCGGTGCCAGTTATACCTGCACCACGGCTAAGCACACGGTGACGGCCGAGGACCTGGCCCGCGGCTACTTCGTGCCTCAGGCGTCCTTCAGCATCACGGCCAGCGCGACGCCGTCGCTCACCAGGACGGTGGCGTTCACCGGAGCGGCCGTCGCCCTGCGCGACGGCCTGGTTTCTGCCGCCATCACGGGCAGCCGCAACGACGCCGGCCGGGACCTCGCCACCCAGCCCTACACGGCCGGCGAGGGGTTCCCCTACAAATTCGATGTCGCCAACACCAGCCCGCTGGTGGAGAAGGTAGTGCCCACAGCCGGCAACTTCAGCCCGTTCGTACCGGACGGCCCCGGCAACTGCCGCTATAGCGTCCTGCCCGCCGGACAGTCCTACACCTGCGCCACGCCCCGCCACACCGTCACCGCTGATGAGGCAGCCCAGGGTTTCTTCGTCCCCGACACCAGCTGGGACGTCAGCGCCGCCGGCCAAACCACCCGGACCTATGCCGTGAACGGCGGCGAGGTTGACCTCAAGGTCCGCGATGCCCGGCTCGAGGGCACTGTTGCGGCTGAGTGGACAGACAACGACGGCGACCGGTACGCCTCCGCGGGCGACTCCGTCACGTACACCTATACGCTGGGCAACGCCGGCAACGTGCCCCTGACCGGGGTATCCGCCCCGGACACGGGCATCAGCGAACAGGTCCTCGCTGCCGGGAACAGCCTGACGGCCACCCGGGACTACGTGCTGACAGCGGCGGACATCGCTGCCGGGAAGCTGGACGCAGTAGGTTTCAGTGCTTCCGCGGACAACGGCACCAAACGCGCCGCCGTTTCCGTGAGCGGCGGCGCAATCCAGCTCAACCTGCAGCCCGCCCAGCCGGAGTCCGAACCCGCGCTGACGGTCCAGGACTTCGATGGCCAGACGCCGCCGTTCGACCTGAAGACGCAGGACAAGTACCGGAACGGCCAGAAGGTGGTGCTCGAGGGGCTCGACTACGGGCAGTGGTACTACGTCTACGTCAACAAGCGCAGCCAGCGGATCGGCTGGCTCTTCCCCACCACCGCCAACACCGCGGAGTTCATCCTCCCGGCCGGGATCCAGAACGGCCGCGATGATGTGGTGGTCCTGGACAAGGACGGCAAGCAGGTCTCCTTCGGCCGGCTGCAGGTGACCCCCAAGGGTTAGCCAGCAGCCGCGTCAGGGACGCGAACAGCCCCGGCAGTTGATACCGCCGGGGCTGTTCGCGTTGTTGCCGCACGCTCAGGCGCTGGCCAGGACCGGTGCCGCCAGCCATCCGTCCCGCATGGTGGCCACGGCGTCCGTCAGCGGCAGGAACTCGGTATCGTGCGTGACCATCACCGTGGCCACCGAGAATTCCGTGGTGACCCGGCGAAGCAGCCGGACAATGGCCTCGCTGCGCTCATGGTCCAGCGCCGCCGTCGGCTCATCCACCAGCAGCACCTTGGGGCTGCCCATCAGCGCGCGGGCGATGTTGACGCGCTGGCGCTGGCCGCCGGAGAGCTGGTGCGGCAGCTTCCCGGCGCTCGCGGAGAGCCCGACGACGTCCAGCAGTCCGGCGGCCCTCTCCCGGGCTGCCCGGGCTGGCTTGCCGCGCAGGTGGTCGGTGATGATCAGCTGCTCCGCGGCGGTCAGGGAGGGGAGCAGGTTGGGCTGCTGGAAAATGATGCCGATCTTGCTGCGCCGCAGCGCCGTCAGCTCCTTATCTTTGAGCCCGGTGGTGTCCGTGCCGTCGATAAGAACCTGCCCGCGGGTGGGCCGGACCAGGGTGGCGGCGGTGGCCAGGAGGCTGGATTTACCGGAGCCCGAGGGGCCCACGAGTGACACCAGCTGCCCGGCGTGCGCGGTGAGGCTGACCCGGTCCAGGGCGGTGGTGGTTCCGGTGCCGTCCGGGTATTCGAGGGTCACGTCAACCAGGTCCAGGGGTGCGGAGGTAGGGAAAGCAGACATCGGGTTTCCTTTCAGGAAATGGGGGTTGTCAGTTGCCGCCGAGGGCCAGGAGGGCATCCACGCGGGTGGCGCGTCGGACGGCCAGGGCGGCACCGGCAAGGCCCAGGGCGATGATCCCGACGACGGGAAGCACCGTGGTGCCGGCGTTCAGCAGGAACGGGGCGGCCTGCGCGGCCAGCGTCCCGGCGGCAACACCCACGGCCCCGCCGGCGGCGGCCCCTGCCACCAGAACGATGGCGGCCTGGGCGATGGCGTCGCGGAGGATGTAGGACGCCGGCGCCCCCATGGCCTTCAGTACGGCGATGTCCCGGGTCCGCTGGATGGTCCACACGGTCAGGAACGCCACGATCACCAGCGCGGCGATGCCGTAGAGGAACGCCTGCATGAGGGTCAGCGACCCGTTCTCGCTCTTGTACGATCCCAAGGCCTGGAAGGATCCGGTGCGGGATTCGCTGGCCGTGCCCGCCGCGGCGTTGGCCGCCGTTTCGTCCACGTGGGCACCGTCCGCAAAGGTGACGGCAACAACCGTGGCCAGCTGCCCGCCGTCGGACACGTGCGCCACCCTGGACCACTGGGGAAGGTCCGTCCACACCACACTGGTGTGCGAATACCACTGGTCCGGGACCACCGAGGCGACGGCGAGTTCCACACCGCCAATGCCTACCGTGTCGCCCTGCTTCACGGAGAGCGCGTCCGCTACCGAGGCGCCGAGCACCGCCGTCCCGGGTGCCACCGAAGCAGGCGCCAGCGGGCTGCCGGCCGGGACCCCGAAAACAGCCACGTTGGCCGTCCCGGAACCGTCAGCGGTCTGCAGCCGGGTCTGCGTGATGCCCAGCGGCTCGGCGGCGGACACCCCCGGCTGGTCCTTCCATCGCTCCACCTGCCCGGCGGTCACCGAACTCTCCGTGTACGAAGCCTTGGGGGTGCCCGTACCCGGCGCGCCGAATGCGACGGCGTCAACGGGCCTGGACCCGGCGGCTCCGCCGAGCTTGCCGATGGCGGACGTGGACTGCTCGGCCAGGCCAGCCGTCAGGCCGGTCAGCATCACCAGCAGCAGAGTGATCAGGGCTACGACGCCGCCCATCATGGCGAACCGGCCTTTGGCGAAGCGGATATCGCGGATTGCCAGGAACACGTTGTTCTTCTCTCAGCAGGAGTGGAATTGAGTAATTCCACTCTCCCGCCGGGCGCTTTCCGGGGCATCGCGGAGACGGTTGATCCCGGGCCGCCATGGGGTGGATTCCGGAGTCAACCATTTGATTGATTCGCCACCGGCAGCCCCGGCATAAGCTGGGGGAATGCCCGCCGCGCCCTCTACGACATCCCCGGACCGAACGGGCGGTAGCCAGACGCGGGGACCGCTGGCCGCCGTGGAGAATGCGTCGTCCGCAGCGATCCTGAAAGTTCTGCGTGTCACCCTCCACGCGGGGTTCGCAGTGCTGCTGGGCGTGGCCCTGGTCCGGATCCTGATGACTGGCGGTCCGCTGCGCTGGCTCTGGGCAGGGACGGCGGTGGTTCTCGCCGGGGTGTACCTGGCCGGAACGGTTCTCGAGAAGCGCCATGCCGAGGGCCGGGCCAGCATGGATCCGCGCCGCTTCGCCCTCCTGTGGCTGGTGCTGGTGACGGGGCTGTGGGCCTTCCTGCTGGCGGGCAGCGCCGACTTCGCCTGGCTGGCGTTCCCCATTTTCTTCCTGCACCTGCACCTGTTGCCCCGGCGCGCGGCGTTGCGGACCATAGCGCTGATGACAGGGGCGGTGATCGCCTCCCAGTGGGCAGCCAGCGGTGCCCCCGTTCCGCACGTTGCCGCCGTCGTGGGGCCCGCACTCGGCGCCATTTTCGCCGTGATCACGGGCGTGGCCTACGCCGCCCTGTACCGCGAGGCGCTGAACCAGCGGCGCGCGGCCGATGAGCTGCGCCGGACCCGCGAGGAGCTGGCCCGGTCCCAGCATGAGGCCGGCGTGCTGGCGGAGCGGGAGCGGCTGGCCCGCGAAATCCACGACACCCTGGCCCAGGGCCTGTCCAGCATCGTGCTGCTGGGCCGGGCGGCCGAACAGTCCCTGGCGGGTGGCGACACCACCGGGGCTGCCTCGCAGCTGGACCTTGTGCAGCGGACGGCGGCGGAGAACCTGGCCGAGGCCCGCAGCTTTGTCCGCGGCCTGTCCTCGCCGCAGCTGGAGGGGAGCACCCTGGTGGATGCACTGCGCAGGCTGTGCGCCGCCACCGAGACCGGCGCCGCAGCGGCCGGGTTGCCGCTGCGCTGCCGGGTGGAGGTGGACGGCGATCCGCTGGACCTGCCCCAGCCGGTCCGCGTCACCCTGCTGCGCGCGGCCCAGGCGAGCCTCGCCAACGTCCGCGAACACGCCGGGGCGCGCACCGCCGTCGTGACCCTGGCCTTCCTGGGCACGGAGGTGACCATGGACATTTACGACGACGGCGCGGGCTTTGATCCGGACGCTGCGGCAGCTGCCGCGCAAGGCGGCGATGGCGGGTTTGGGCTGCGCTCGCTGCGGGAACGCGTGGCCGCCCTGAACGGCTCGCTGGAGCTGGAATCCGCTCCCGGCGAGGGCACCGTGGTGGCCATCCGGCTGCCGCTGGAGGACCGGTGACGTCCGCGGGCAAGGTCCGGGTCCTGCTGGTGGACGACCATCCCGTGGTCCGGGCCGGGCTGCGGGCAATGCTGTCGGGCTTCGAGGGGATCGCCATAGCCGCCGAGGCGTCCGACGGGCGGGCTGCGTTGAAGGAACTCGACCGGCTGTCCGCGCTGGGGGAGCCGCCGGACGTTGTCCTCATGGACCTTCAGATGGGGCAGGGGATGGACGGGGTCACCGCCACCGCCGAGATCCGGAAGCTGGCTGCCCCGCCGCCGGTGCTGATCCTGACCACGTACGATACCGACGCGGACATCCTCGCGGCTGTGGAGGCCGGCGCGAGCGGCTACATGCTGAAGGACGCTCCGCCCGAACAGCTGCGGCAGGCCGTCCTGCAGGCTGCGGCCGGCGGCACGGTTCTCGCGCCGAGGGCCGCAGCGCTGCTGATGGACCGGATCAGCAACCCCGGCACGTCGCTGACCCCGCGGGAGGTGCAGCTGCTGGAACTGCTGGCCACCGGCCTGTCCAACCGGGCCATCGCCAAGCAGGTCTTTATTTCCGAGGCGACAGTGAAGACGCACCTGGTTCACATCTACGGCAAACTCGGCGTGGACAACCGGACCGCGGCCATCGCTGCCGCCACCCAGCGGAGGATTATCCGGCCGCCCGGCGGGAACGGCTGATCGGTTTCTGGTCCGCTGGCGTTTGGGGGCGTCAAGGCCCTGTTGTGCTGCGGCTCCCCGGCCTAGAATCACGGCCATGGCCACCCCACAGCAGCAGCCGCAAGCAGAGACCCTCACCGAGGACGAGTGCTGGCGATACCTGGAGTCCGCGTACATTGGCAGGCTGGCGGTGATCAACCGGGCGGTTCCGGAGATCTTCCCGGTCAATTTCGTGCCCGTGGACCGCACCATCCTGTTCCGCACGGCCCCCGGCGCGAAGCTCAACGCCCTGCTCAGCAGCACGCCTGTCGCCTTCGAAACGGATGGGCTGGGCACCTACAGCACCGAGGTGTGGAGCGTGGTGGTCAAGGGCATCCCCGGTCAGGTACCGGAGGGCGAGGCGCCCGTTGAGCTGGCCGACCCGGACCGCCAACCGTGGCTGCCGGGACCCAAAGACCACCTGATCCGCATCACTCCCACCGAAGTCACCGGCCGCAGGTTCCCCGTGCACTCACGGACCCGCTGGTGGCCGCCGCTCGACTTCTCCTCGGACTGGACCTGACGGAGGCGCTGTTGACGAGTCCCAGGCGGGAACTTTGAACCACACTAAAAATGGGTCATACGGACACTTCATAGCTTGGACTGCAGTTTGTAACTTTAGTTGACATATGACTACTCTTGTCACATTCAGGTGATTGGGGGAATCATGTTGGTATCGGAAGCAAAGCTTTCTGGTAAGACGAAGCGTCTCATTTGGGGCATAGTTGGCGCCTCTTGCGTTGTGGTGCTGATCTCGGCAGTAGCGGGTAACATCCCCGTGCCGGGGTTGGCGATCGTCGCCGGGATGGTTGCCCTCACTTATTTGGTTATGAGCATGACTGTCACGATCGACGTCGAAACTGACCGTCTCGTGATTCGGTGCAAGCCTTTCTATGCGGCCACCTTGAGCTTCTCCAGTGTTCTCACAGCTCGCGAAGCCCCGTCAACGTCAGTGTCGGAAGGGTTCGGGATCCGGGCCTTGGGCAATAACACGAAGGGTGTACTGGTGGGAGGCCCCGCGGTCTTGTTGGAAACAACGACTCGCAATTGGGTCGTTTCCGCGCCAAACCCCGGCTCTGTGGCCTCGCGCATTAACGAGAGCTTGCCGCGCACCTGAAAAATCAGCAGAAAACAGATAAATATTGGGGGAAAAATGAAGAAAGCACTCAGCGCTGCGCTCGTATCCGGGCTGTTGCTGACGGGTATTCCCGCTTCAGCGCAGGCCACTCAGATGTCGAACCAGCAAGAGCTCACCAAAGGCGCGGTTCAAAAAAGCGACGGGAAGAGCGCGCGGTCGCTGTTTGAAGCGATTTGGTTCGCGACCGGTGATCGTGCCGCCGACCTGCGGCAGAAGGTCCAGAGCGAGACCTTTCGAGCATATTTGGACAACGGCAGCCAAGAGGCCGATATCCGCGCAATGGCCCGACAAGTTGCGGATGCGCTGGAAGCTTCTAAGCCCGGATATTTGAAGAAACTCGAGAAGGAGCTCACCTCCGGGGACGTCTACAAAGTTGAGTCAGCTCTGGCCTCCACCAGCCAGGACGTTCTTAGGGTAGTCAGGGAAAAATATCCCGCTCAAGTGGCCATGGCCCGCGCTGATGGCGGTGCATCCGGGAACTGCTTGTGGGTCTTTGCGGTCGCTGCAGTAGCCGTTTGGAGCGGCGCCGTCGTCGTGAACTACGCGGGTGTCGTAAACGTCGCCGGCGCCGTAAATGCCGTTGGTTGGTTCAACGCCTCAGTATCCGTCAATGTCAGCAGCCCGTCGAGCCTTGAAACGACTGCCACCACGGCCGACGAACGCGCTTCAACGGAAAATATCGTCGCGGCGCTGACCAAAGCCCTCGCTAAGTAGCCTCGTCAACTCCACCAATGTTGCCTGCTCTTCGACGGAAATGCCCCTTCATCTCCGCGGCCACGGTAGTTCCCGCGGTGATTGTGCTGTTGTCCCTGGGGTACTCTATGTTCGCTGTCTCACCCAACTCGGTATTTCATCCGCCCGGAATGGCCGGGGTTAAAGAAGGTGTCTCCAAAGTTATTCCGCAGGGTTGGGGGTTCTTCACCAAGTCCCCCCGAGATCCGTTTTTGCTGGTTTACTCCGGAAAGGAGGAGGCCCGGGAACTCCTGCAGATGCCAACCGTGAAGGCGGAAAACTACTTCGGCCTTAGTAGATATGGTCGCGCACAGCCTGTAGAGCTGGCGAACATTGTCAACACCATAGAGCCCGATACGTGGTCGAAATGTGGCCCTACGACTCAAGGTTGCTTGGAGATAGATTCTCCAGCCGTCGAAGTCCGCAACGAAAAACACGCGCCGACGCTGTGCGGTTCCCTGACCGTCGTAGAGGTAGTGCCCACCCCGTGGGCCTATAGGGACCTTACTGATGCCAGGTATCAGGCCGATAGGGTACTTCGAATCGAGGCCAGGTGCATCTGACGTACTTTGGGCTTCAACCGTCTGGGCAACCTCCGGCGTTATGGTCGCCGATCGTTGGATTAGTGCGTTCCCTGCTGGCCTTTGCGAGTTTTCTGACGCTGCTCACTACTCCCTCTACGAGCCTTTTCCAGCCCTTGTGGGGGCTGGGCATGCAGCCTGTCTGTGTGGGCGTCAACTCGCTTAACTGGTTTTGCCTCTTCGGAACAGAACCGTGGTCGAAGCTACTGGCGTGCGCGGTGCTGGTTATCGTTATGTCCGGTTATGTTCCACAGGTCACTGCCTTTCTCCACTACTGGATCTCCTTTTCGCTTTTCAATGGGATTGCAGTCCCTGACGGTGGAGACCAGATCACCGCTGTGCTGACTCTTCTCCTGATCCCTCTTTGCATCACCGACCCTCGGCTGAACCATTGGAGCCCTGCCAAGGAAGTCCCGGACCGTTCCAAGTGGCGGAGGGGGTGGGCTTTGGCCGCGGTGCTGGGCATCAAAGTCCAGATGTCGGTTCTCTACCTTCAATCCTGTATTGAGAAGACGAGTCAGACCGAGTGGGCGACCGGCAACAACCTCTACTACACCGCATCTGGTGTGTTCGGCTTTTCGGACCCCGTAAGAGACCTCCTCGGACCTCTACTTGAAAACGCCTTCGGCGTCAGCCTCTTGACGTGGTCAGTGCTAGTGCTCGAATTCGCCCTCGCCATAACCCTTCTGACCCCACCTCAATGGCGGCCGTACCTGTTCCTACTCGCGGCACTGTTCCATGCAGGTATAGCAATCTTCATGGGGTTATGGAGTTTCGCGATCGCAATGGTAGCGGCCGACCTGCTTCTGACTCTTCCACTCACAGCCAACGCCTTCGCCCCCGGAGTCGCCCTACGTCCGTTCCTAAATCGTCAACAGGCTCAGGGCCACACCGAACAAGTCAGCGTGGGCAGTCCCTGACCTAGGGAAGAGCCTGGAGTTCGGGTTCCCGTGCGCATTCTTGGCGGGAACCACGTCTACTTGCCAAATCAAAATGGCGACAAGGAATAGTTCCGTAAGCTGGGCCGCTGTCAGGGAACGACCGTGTCTGCGTGTCGGTGAGCGACTTTCCATTGGCCGTCCTCGCCGCGGCAAACCTGCGTGACGCTGAGGGTGTAGCTGCGCGGTTCTCCGTCGACGGATGCGGTGGTTTGCACCATCCCGGCGGTGTAGACCATGTCGGCGGGGAGTCGTCAACGAGCCTTGTCATCATCGGGAGCCCCTGCGGGACTTCTACCCGGTAGGTCTCACCCATATGAACACCCCTGCTGCGCACAATGCCAGATTGCGCCGGATCAACGGTTCGGCCAGGGGCATTTATCCGGCGAAAGGGGAAGTCAACGCATACTGCCGCCCCCTAGACCCTGCGCCACCCGCCTCGGTAGCGTGCACCCATGACCATCAAGCTTGAGAACGTGGGCATCGCCGTCCGGGACCTGGAAGAAACCATCGCCTTCTTCACCGATCTCGGCCTCACGGTGGTGGGGCGGGATACGGTCAGCGGCGACTGGACTGACACCGCCGTGGGCCTCGACGGCAACCACGCCAAAATCGCGATGCTCCAGACCCCGGACGGCCACGGCCAGCTGGAACTCTTCGAATACATCCACCCCGATGCGATCGAGACGGCCCCCACGCTGCCCAACGAAATCGGCATGCACCGCGTCGCCTTCTCCGTGGACAACATCGACAAAGCCCTGGAGATCGCCGCGAAGCACGGCTGCCACCCGCTGCGCGGCGTGGCCACCTACGGGGACATCTACAAACTCTCCTACGTGCGCGGGCCCAGCGGCATCATCGTCATGCTCGCCGAAGCGCTGAAGAAGGACTGACGACGGCGGTTGCGGCGTTCCGGACCCGTTCCCGGTGCCGCGCGCCGCCGTCGTCCGCCTGTTTAGAAGGTGCGGACTACTGGAGGCCCTGACGCGCCAAATCCGCGGTGACGATCCGGGCGAGCTCGGTGGCACCGGCGCGGTTGGGGTGCAGGGTGTCGCCGGTCATGAACAGGGCCAGCGTCGCGTCCGGGCCGATCTGCGTGAAGTAGGCGGACGAGAGGACATTCAGGTCAACCAGCGGGACGCCTTCCTCCTGGGCCAGGGCCACCGTGGAGTGCCGGTACCAGCGGTCCACCGAGGAGTGCACGCCGTCCACAAAATCGGTGGCGCGGCCCTGCGGGGTCACCAGGACCGGGGTGGCGCCGGTGGCCGCCACCTGGCGGACCATGTCCCGCATGATTTCCTTGAACTCCGCCTCGGTGGTGGCGTTCTTGGCGGCGGTGTCATTGATGCCCATCTCCAGCAGGAAGAGGTCGCCGGGCTTGATGTACTGCAGGATGGCCTCCAGCTGGCCGTCGTTACGGAAACCGCGCGCGATCTGCCCGCCGGTGGCCATGTTGCGGACGTCATACTTTTCCGGGTCGACGAACTGCGGCAGCAACTGGCCCCAGCCGCCCTGGACGCTGGAATCCAGCGGGTAGTAGCTGGCAACGGTGGAATCGCCGCCCACCCAGATGGTGGGGTCCATCTCCGGATGGCGCGACACCTTCTCGATATCCAGGGCGCTGAGCGTGAAGGCCGTGCCCACCTTGCCTTCCGTGACCAGGAGATTGAGCTGGCCGTCGGTCACCGGGATTTCGAAGGACGCCGTGGCCCCGTTTCCGGTCAGGTTCATCTCCTGGAAGACGCCTTCCGCGGCAATGCTGGCCCGTGACGTATCGCCGAGGGTGACGGTCACCCTGTACAGGCCTTCCTTGAGGTCCACGTTGAAGGTATTGCTGCTCTTGGTACCGAACTGCAGGAACCGGACGGCGTCGCTTCCCACTCCAGTTCCTTTGGCAGCCACGTTGGCCATGTGCCCGGGGGAGTTGAAGCCGTACCGGCGCTCAGGCGTGTAGGCGTCTGAGGCGCTTACGGCTGTGTAGCCCTTTTCAACCGGGCCGCTGCCGAAGTCGAATTTGTAGTTGCTGGGTTCAGCGTGTGCTGCCGGGGCAGCGACCGCCAGGCCGGCGCTGCTGGCCAGGACGGCGAGTGCCAGCCCTGCGGCAGAACGCCGGTAGGCGGTTCGCCTGGTGTTCACGGTTTGATCGGTCACGGTCATCTCCTTTGATGAGGGCCCCGCGCATGCTGGCCCAACTTTTGTAACGATTCACACTGGCTCGTTACAGATTTTGTAACAGTCGCGCGTTCCATGTCAAGAAATTTTGTGCGGTTTGTGTGCGTTTGTGGTCTGTCTTGTGGCCCAGTTGAGGTGCCCGTTTCCGCCGGCGCCTTCTCAGTAGAAGCTCAAGACCTGCCCTGCTCCCGCAAATGGTGCCCGCGTTTCCATTGACGTGGATTTGCAGGTTTGTTGCCACTTCTCTGCCTTTCATCTGCGTCCGGTTTGCAATACTCGGTCCGAATTGTTCGGGACCAGGGAGTGGAGAAGAAATGTGCGGAGCGCAGGATTCTGCAGTGATAGGCATTCATGGGGGCGGCACCCGGAAGACATGATACGTCGACGAGCAATTGGGCTCCTGTTCGCACCATAATCACCGGCCACCGCTGAAGAAAGGGCAACACGTGCGGATTCCTTTTCTTCTTAGCGTCGAATCTCAAGAAATACCCATTTCTCAATCAAGATCAATAAATGCTCAAGAATCGTGCGCGAATGGTGGTTGAGCTATCTGCTTGGGTAATCTCAGCTATGCGCACCGTTGCGTAATTCGGTGGGCATCCTTTTTGTATTCGTCTCCGAATACACTCCGGAACCTTAGCTGGGTGCCTTCGGGATACCGCTGGCCGTCACCGGCCGGCGCCCCGTCCTGCATCCGGCAGCGGTAAGTGTGAACTCTCAAGCAGATGGGAAGTTTAGTAACAATGTGGGGGCAAGGATGATGGAGCGCGGCATCGCCGTAGTGGTCGAAGACGACGACGAGGTGCGGGCGCTGCTCGCAGAGATCCTGTCGCAGTCGGGATTCGCCGTGCATCCAACCGCGTCGGGGCATGAGGGAGTGGAGGCAGTCCGAATCCACAATCCAGACATCGTCACGATGGACGTGGGCCTCCCGGACTTCGACGGGCTGGAGGCCTCGCGGCGGATCCGGACGTTCAGCGACGCCTACGTCATCATCGTCACCGGCTACGTGGATGAGGCTGATGCCCTGATGGGTTTTGAAGCGGGGGCCGATGACTACCTCACCAAGCCGTTCCGCCCGCGCGAGCTGCGCGCCAGGATCGGAGCCATGCTTCGCCGTCCGCGGATTATCACCCCTGCACCCGTTCGCGCGGTTCCAGGCGGTCCCTCGGTCCCCGCACCTGCACAGCCGCACGCCATCGTTGTCTCCGCAGAACCGGTGCCGCCAGCCGAGCCAGGGGAAGCTCCGGTGTGCTGCGATTTCGCCCACAGGGGCCTGACACTGCACGAAGACTCGCGGCTGGCCGCGATCAATGGCGTGCCCGTCGACCTTACGCGCACGCAGTTCGACCTGCTGCTGGTCCTGATGGAGAACGGCCGCACCGTGCAGACCAAGGCCGATCTGGTCCGACGGCTGCGGAACGAGCCCTACGACACCGGGTCGTTCGTCAGTGCCGGGGAGGAGCGGGCGGTGGAGGTCCATCTCGGCAACCTCCGCAAGCGGCTGGGTGACAGCTCAAGGCGGCCGCGCTGGGTGGAAACTGTCCGCGGCGTCGGGTACCGGATGACGCCGTAGCCGAAACTCCCAGGCCGCCGGCCGCCGTCGTGCGCCAAAAAGTTTGTGCCGTTCCGGAGCCTTTGGCAGCGGGGGCTGTTAGCGTGGAGGCCCGGCCAATGGAGGAGCAACGATGACCATCAACTCACCCGACTCACTGCCCGACGACGAGGACCAGGCGGCAGAGGAAAAAGCAAAGGGCGACGGCGGAGTCCCCGGCGGTAACGACGGCGTGGGCATCGGTGCGGACGCCGAGCCCAACACCTTCGAGCCCGAAGAGGAGCCGGACGCCACCCAAGGGCCCGAATCGGACTGAACCGCAGCTTCTGCCTGTGCACGGGCTCAAATTTGAGTCAAGATTCCGCGCTCCCTGCCGGAATCGGCATTTCCGGTGGTTACCAGCCGGTAGATTTTGATCTGCTTCCAAATTCCCCCAATGAGGAGGCAAAGAGGCCCCCGCGCTTGAGCTTTGACTCGCGTGGGGGCCTTTCCTCATTCTGGCGCCGGGCCGCGGTGGGCAGTTATGCTCCCGGCACCGAGGTGGGGGCCATTAGCGGAATCAGCTCCGTCAGGGTCTGAAGGGTCCCGCGTCCTGGGGTGCCTCCCCGCTGGAGGTGAACAGCTTAGAGCCCGGCGGTGCGGGCACCTTCGATATCAACCCGGAAGTTGTCTCCCACGTACAGGGCGTGCGTCGGCAGTACACCCAGGGCCTGGCACGGTTTCAGGAAGGCCTCCGGCATGGGTTTGGGATGGCCGATGGACTCCGACGTGAAGATTGCGTCCAGCGCCGGCTCAAGCCCGATGTTCCTGATCTTCGCCAGTTGTTGTCCGTGGTTTCCGTTCGTGATCACGGCCGTCATTACGCCGCCATCGCGAAGCGCCTGCAGGCAGGGGGAGGCGTCGGGGAATGCCTGCCAGGACCGCTCGTAGCACTCCAGATAGACCGCAAAGAGTTCGTCCAACGCCTCATCACCAGCGGGTACGGTATGGCCGGCCAGCGGCAGGAAAAGCCGCAGGCGTTCCCGGTGCTGCTCCTGGAACGTCAGCTCTTTGGCGAGGAAGCGGTCGTAGCTGGCCCGCTCGATGTTGAACCAGGCTGCTGACAGATCATCCGAGGGTGGCAGCCCGAGATGCCGCAGGAAGGCGTGAAGTCCTGACCGTGCCGATGTCAGATGGTCGAAAAGTGTGTCGTCCAGGTCGAACAGGACAGCCTTGATGGTCACGGTTCAAGGCTAATGGCGCCCGGCAGCCGCTCCTACCAGGCCAGGTCGTTTCCGCCGAGGGAGCAGAACCGGGGAGACGTGCGGGAGCCAGAGTCGACGAGTTCCCGGAGCTGCCGCGCGGCGGTGGCGGGACTCTTGGAGGCATCGGACTGGCCCATGGACGTGGCGAGCTTGCCGGGGTGCACCGCCCAGCATCGGACCCGGCCCCGGAGTTCTTGGGCCAGCGAAACGGTGAGCATGTTCTGGGCTGCCTTGGACACCTTGTACGCATAGCTGGTGGAAAGGTCCGTGAAACCGCCGTTCGCCTGCGCCGTTACGGAACCCAGCCGGGACGACACGTTGACGATGACGGCGTCGGGCGCGGCCAGCAGGTTCGGCAGCAGGAACTGCGTCAGCCGCAGCGGACCGGCCACGTTCACATCCACGGCGTTCAGGATGCCGTCCGCCTCGATGGCGCCCAGCGTGCCGTGCGGGGCACCCTGCGCCGCGTTGTTGACCAGCAGGTCAACAGGCCTCTGGCCCACGGCCGCCGTGAGCGCGTGCGCCGGTTCGGACCGGACGTCGTGCAGGACGGGTACGACGCCGGCCGGCCAGGATCCGCCCGCAGGTTCGGCTGAGGTGCGGGTCAAGGCGAGCACGTCCCACCCGTGCTCCGCGAGCTCGCGAACGGTGGCGTATCCCAGTCCGCGGTTGGCACCGGTGACCACAGCGAGCGGAGCCACCGGATCAGGCCGGGACTTCCGTGGTGCCGGAGTTGGCAGGCTGCGCCGACATCACCTGGTTGTAGTGCTCCACCACCGGGAACGGCTCGTAAAAGCGGTGTAGCAAGGCCCGCCACTGCTGGTATTCGGGGGAACCACGAAACCCTTCGGTGTGGTCTTCAAGCGTCTCCCACTCCACCAAAAGCAGGTAGGTGTTCGGCGATTCAATCGACCGCGAGAGCGACAGCGAAATGAAGCCTGGCATGCCCGCGATGATGTGCCGGGCCTGGCCGAAGGCCGCTTCGAATTCCTCTTCCAGGCCGGGGATGACGGGCAGCAGGGCATGCTCGGTAATCATCCGGCCATTCTGGCAGGTTTCCGGGCAATTCCCGTCCTGACCTGCTGCAACGCAGAAGACCCCCGCCCGGAAGAGCTTCCGGGCGGGGGTCTTGTGGTCGCTAAGGCCTAGCGCTCCAGGAGGGACACGTCGCGGACGGCGCCCTTGTCCGCGGAGGTGGCCATGGCAGCGTAGGCGCGCAGCGCAGCAGAGACGTGGCGCTCCCGGTCCTTGGGCTTGTAGCCGCCGTTGATCAGGAGCTTCTCGCGGCGCTCGGCCAGCAGCTCATCGGAGACCTCCAGCTGCAGGGAACGCTGGCTGATGTTGATGCTGATGATGTCGCCGTTTTCCACCAGGGCGATGGTTCCGCCGGAGGCAGCCTCGGGCGAGATGTGCCCGATGGACAGGCCGGAGGTGCCGCCGGAGAAGCGGCCGTCCGTGATGAGTGCGCACTTCTTGCCCAGGCCGCGGCCCTTGAGGAACGACGTCGGGTAGAGCATTTCCTGCATGCCCGGGCCGCCACGGGGGCCTTCGTAGCGGATGACCACCACGTCGCCTTCCTTGATGCCCTTGTTCAGGATCTTCTCCACGGCCTCGTCCTGGGACTCGCACACCACTGCCGGGCCCTGGAACGTCCAGATGGACTCGTCCACGCCGGCGGTCTTCACCACGGCGCCGTCCACTGCCACGTTGCCGCGCAGCACGGCCAGGCCGCCGTCCTTGGAGAAGGCGTGCTCCACCGAACGGATGCAGCCTTCGGCAGCGTCGGTGTCCAGGGAGGTCCACTCGTTCGACTGCGAGAACGCGGTGGAGGAGCGGACGCCGCCGGGAGCTGCGTGCCACAGGGCCTGCGCCTCTTCGGTGGCCTTGCCGCCGCGGATGTCCCAGTCATCCAGCCAGCCGTCCAGGTCGGTGGAGTGCACGGAATGGACGTTCTTGTGCAGGAGGCCGCCGCGGTTCAGCTCGCCCAGCAACGCGGGGATGCCGCCGGCGCGGTGCACATCCTCCATGTAATAGGTCTTGTTCCCGGCGACGTTCGGGGCCACCTTAGCCAGGCAGGGCACCTGGCGGGACTTGGCGTCCATCTCGGCCAGGCCGTACTCCACGCCGGCTTCCTGGGCAGCGGCCAGCAGGTGCAGGATGGTGTTGGTGGAGCCGCCCATGGAGATGTCCAGCGCCATGGCGTTGTCAAAGGCTTCTGCGGTGGCGATGTTGCGCGGCAGGACCGATTCGTCGTCGCCGTCGTAGTAGCGCTTTACGAGCTCGACGACGGTAGCGCCGGCTTTCTCGTACAGCGCCTTGCGTGCGGTGTGGGTTGCGAGCACGGAACCGTTGCCCGGCAGGGCCAGGCCGATGGCCTCGGCGAGGCAGTTCATGGAGTTGGCCGTGAACATGCCGGAGCAGGAGCCACAGGTGGGGCAGGCGTTTTCTTCGATGAGGTTGATGTCCTCGTCGGAGATGGATTCGTCCACCGCGTCGGCGATCGCGTTCACCAGGTCGAGGGAGCGGACGGAGCCGTCGGTCAGGGTGACGCGGCCGGCTTCCATCGGGCCACCGGAAACGAACACCACGGGGATGTTCAGGCGCAGTGCGGCCATCAGCATGCCGGGGGTGATCTTGTCGCAGTTGGAGATGCACACCAGGGCATCGGCGCAGTGGGCGTTGACCATGTATTCCACGGAGTCGGCGATCAGGTCGCGGGACGGCAGCGAGTAGAGCATGCCGGAGTGGCCCATGGCGATGCCGTCATCTACGGCGATGGTGTTGAACTCGCGCGGCACGGCGCCGGCGGCGAGGATCGCGTCGGAGACGATCCGGCCCACCGGGGCCAGGTGGGTGTGGCCGGGGACGAATTCGGTGAAGGAGTTGGCCACGGCAATGATCGGCTTGCCGATATCCGAGTTGGCGACGCCGGATGCGCGCAGCAGTGCGCGGGCTCCGGCCATGTTGCGGCCGTGGGTAACTGTCTTTGAACGTAGTGCAGGCATGATGACCATCCTTCTCTGGCGCCGCCGCAAGAGGAAGACGGCCTTGCTACTAGTAGTGGGAGTACCAGAGTAATAGTATTTCCCTGTGCAGAATTCCGGCCGCCGCAAAGAACTGGGCCTCTTCCTCCGGGCCCGCCGGGACCAAGCCCTCCGGGTTGACTACGGGCTCCCGCCGATAGCCCGCAAGCGTGAACGGGGCCTGCGGCGTGAAGAGGTGGCGTTCCTTTCCGGCGTGAGCGTCACCTGGTACACGTGGCTGGAGCAGGGCCGCGACATCAGCCCGTCCCGCCAGGTGCTGGAAGCGGTCAGCAGGGCACTGCATCTTTCGGACACCGGCCTGGACTACGTCCTGTCGCTCGGCGGATATGCCTCCGCCGGACCGAGCACGACGGCGGCCGCTACAGCGCCTGCCCATCTTCAGCGGCTGCTTGATGCCTTGGACCCGAACCCGTCCTTCGCGCTGTTCCCGGACTGGGGCGTCGCCGGTTGGAACAACGCCTACGCGGCTCTTTTCCCCAACATCGCAACGGTTCCCGCTGCGGACCGCAACCTCCTCTGGCTGGTGTTCACCGATCCCTATGTGCGGGACCTGCTGCCCGACTGGGAGGTGACCAGCAAAAGGTTCCTGGCGGAGTTCCGAGCCGAAACGGGCCAGCGGCTGGGGGATGTGGACGTCAAGAACCTGGTGGAGCGGCTCAAGGAGGCCAGCCCGGAGTTCCGGGAGGGGTGGGACCGGTACGACATCCTGGGCTTTGAATCACGCGAGCGGCTGTTCCACCACCCCGCCGTGGGAGTGCTGCAGTTGGAGCATCATCAGCTGTCCCCGTCGGACCGGCCGGACCTGCACCTGGTGGTCTACACGCCGGCGCCCGGGAGCGACGCGGGTACGCAGATGGCGTCCCTTATTGCGGGTGCAACCTAGCGGAGCGCCGGAGCAGATGCGATTCTGGACGGAGCATCAGTCATCGCGGCCAGGTGCGGCGCCCTGCTGCTCCCGCAACGCATCACGGCCATGATGCGGAACTGAGGTCCACGCATGAGTTCTTCCCCTGCAATCAGCGTTACTCCGATTCGTGTTGCTGACCTGGTGGCCGAGGGCGAGCTGATGCCGGTCTACGTGCACGTCATCGACCACCCCGAGGGCCGAGTGCTGGTGGATACCGGCCTGACTGGGCTTCATCCGGCGGTGGCGGACATGGATCCGCGCCTCCATCCCCTGAGCGACCAGGACTTTGACTTGGGCAGCGTGGACATGGTGGTCAACACCCACCTGCATTTTGACCACTGCGGCGGCAACCACCTCTTCGCGGGGAAACCCATCTATGTGCAGCGCCGGGAACTCGACGACGCCCGCAACCAGGAGGACTACACCATTCCGGAGTGGGTGGATCCGCCGGGGGTCACCTACGTCCCCGTCGACGGCGAACATGAGCTGCTCCCCGGGATTCGGCTCCTCCCCGCCCCCGGTCATACCCCGGGCTCCCAGATCGTGGTCATCGATGCAGGCGGAGTCCCCACGGTCATCGCCGGGGACACCGCAGTGTGGTTCGGCGAACTCGACAACCCCGGCACGGAGGGCCAGCACCTGATCCGCTCTCTGAACCCGGGCGCGGTGTGGCTGTCGCACACGCACACGCCCTGGAAACCCGGATCCACAGAGCAAGCGTGAGCCGGCGGGACTGATCCAGATAGACCCAGCGCTAAAGAAATGGCGGCGAAACCGGGATGGTTTCGCCGCCATTTCTGTAGGCAGGTTCAGCGGGTACGAGCCGTGGGGGTATGTCCTAGTTCAGGTCGAACCGGTCCAGTTCCATGACCTTGGCCCAGGCGGCCACGAAGTCGTGGACGAACTTCTCCTTGGCGTCGCTGCTGGCGTAGACCTCGGCCAGCGCGCGGAGCTGGGAGTTGGAGCCGAACACCAGGTCCACGGGGGTGGCCGTCCACTTCACCTCGCCGGTGGAGACGTCCGTGATTTCGTAGACGTTCTCCTCATTCTCCGAGGCCTTCCACTTGGTGCCGGGGGAGAGGAGGTTGACGAAGAAGTCGTTCGTCAGGGCCTGCGGCTTGTCCGTGAGGACGCCGTGGCCGGAGCCTCCCACGTTGGTGCCCAGCGCTCGCATGCCGCCCACCAGCGCCGTCATCTCCGGTGCGGAGAGGTCCAGCAGGTAGGCCTTGTCCAGCAGCAGGGTTTCGGGCTGCAGCTTTACTCCGGGCCGGATGTAGTTCCGGAACCCGTCCGCCCGCGGCTGCAGGTAGCCAAAGGACTCGACGTCGGTCTGTTCCTGTGCCGCGTCCGTGCGGCCTGGACGGAACGGCACCGTGACGGGGACCCCGGCGTCGGACGCTGCCTTTTCAACCGCGGCGGCGCCGCCCAGGACGATCAGGTCCGCGAGCGATACCTTCTTGCCGTTGGCCTGGCCGGAGTTGAACTCCTCCTGCACGCGCTCCAGCGTCTGCAGGGCGGTGGAGAGCTGTTCGGGCTCGTTGGCTTCCCAGCTGCGCTGCGGTTCCAGCCGTATCCGGGCGCCGTTGGCTCCACCGCGCCGGTCCGTCTTGCGGTACGTGGCGGCGGACGCCCACGCCGTGCCGGCCAGCTGCGGGATGGTCAGGCCGGAGTCCAGGAGTTTGGCCTTCAGCGCGGCGATGTCCTCGTCACCGATCAGTTCATGGTCGACGGCGGGAACGGGATCCTGCCACAGCTGCGCCTCCGGAACCCACGGGCCGAGCAGGTGCGGACCAACAGGGCCCATGTCGCGGTGCAGCAGCTTGTACCAGGCCTTGGCGAACGCCAGCGCGAACTGGTCCGGGTTCTCCAGGAAGCGCCGGGAGATCTTTTCGTACTCCGGGTCCACGCGCAGCGACAGGTCCGTGGTGAGCATGGTGGGGCGGTGCTTCTTCTCCGGGTCGTGGGCGTCCGGGATGATCTTCTCGGCGTCCTTGGCCACCCACTGCTTGGCGCCGGCCGGGCTTTCCACCAGCTCCCACTCGTGCCCGAACAGGATCTCGAAGAACCGGTTGCTCCACTGCGTGGGCACGTCCGTCCAGGTCACTTCCAGGCCGGAGGTGATGGTGTCGGCTCCCTTGCCGGAGCCGTACGTGCTCAGCCAGCCCAGGCCCTGGGACTCGAGGTCCGCGCCTTCAGGTTCCGGGCCAACGTGGTCATCGGCGCTGCCGGCGCCGTGGGTCTTGCCGAAGGTGTGGCCGCCGGCGATCAGTGCCACGGTCTCTTCGTCATTCATGGCCATGCGCTTGAAGGTTTCGCGGATGAACGCCGCAGCTGCCAGCGGGTCCGGGTTGCCCATGGGGCCTTCGGGGTTGACGTAGATCAGGCCCATCTCGGTGGATCCGACCTCGTCGGCCATCTGGCCTTCGGCGACGTAGCGCTCGTCACCCAGCCAGGCGTCTTCGGGGCCCCAGAAGATCTCCTCCGGCTCCCACACGTCCTCGCGGCCAAAGGCGAAGCCGAAGGTTTTGAAGCCCATGGACTCGAGGGCCACGTTGCCGGCGAGGACCAGGAGATCCGCCCAGGAAAGCTTCTGGCCGTACTTCTGCTTCACCGGCCACAGGAGGCGGCGTGCCTTGTCCAGGTTGGCGTTGTCCGGCCAGCTGTTCAGCGGCGCGAACCGCTGGCCGCCGTCGCCCGCTCCGCCGCGGCCGTCATGGACGCGGTAGGTGCCGGCTGCGTGCCAGCTCATTCGGATCATCAGTCCGCCGTAGTGTCCGAAGTCCGCCGGCCACCAGTCCTGCGAAGTGGTGAGGACATCAGTGATGTCCTGCTTGAGTGCTTCGACGTCGAGCTTCTGGAATTCGTCCCGGTAGCTGAAGTCCGGGCCCAGGGGATTGCCGGCCGGGTGGTTGGTGTGGAGGACGGAAAGGTCCAGCTGGTTGGGCCACCAGTCGGCGATGGTCCGCGGCCGGTGTCCCTTGGGCTTGGGTGAATCGATGGCCGGGTTTTCGCTCTCGCTGCCCTGCGCAGTGGCACCGTCGTGCATCACTGGGCAGCCACCCTCGGCCTTCTGGTCCGCGCCCTGGGCGCTCGCGGGCGTAGGAACCGGAGGATGCTCTTGGGGTTCGGTCATGTGCTTCTTCCTTCCGTTGGGCCGAGGCCGCGGTTGGACTCGGGCAGCCGGTGCAACCCTCCCATTGGAACATAGACGGCCGGGCGGATGAGACCCCTATTTTCTTCGGAATCCGCGGCCAGCCCCGTGGTCCCGGGCCTGGCACTGCGGAGGTGCAGCGGCCGCTTTCCGCGCTCCGCGTAACAGTCCTGCCGCGGGCAGGGCGGAATATCTGCCTGCTGCCGGGGCTTGTCGCCTAAGGGGCCATTAGTGGTCCTTTCCCGGCGTGATGCAGCGCGCGGGCCTCCGCCACAGCGTGAGGCCGTGCTGGCGCGCGGATACACAGCACCTACCAGAAGGAGCACCATGACCATCGGATCAGGAACAGCAGCGGGCAACGGACGGACGGCACTGGTGGTGGGGGCCACCGGAATCTCAGGCTCCGCCCTGGTGGACACCCTGCTGGGCGACGGCTGGTCACTTCTCGCCCTGTCCCGCCGGCCCGGACCTGAGCGCTCCGGCGTCAGGTGGCTCTCCGCGGACCTGACCTCGGCTTCCGCGCTCGCCGCCGTGCTTGCGCCGGAGAACCCCTCCCATGTCTTCTTCACCGCCTGGTCGCGGCGCGCCACGGAGGAAGAGAACATCGCCGTGAATGCGGGCATGGTGCGTGACCTCCTCGCAGCGCTGCGGGGAAAGGACGTAGCCCACGTTGCCCTGATGACCGGGCTCAAGCACTATCTGGGACCCTTCGAGGCGTACGCCGCCGGGGAAATGCCGGACACACCCTTCCATGAGGAGGAACCGCGGCTTCCGGTGAACAACTTCTACTACGCCCAGGAGGACGAACTCTGGGCAGCGGCCGCCGAGCAGGGCTTCACCTGGTCAGTGCACCGTGCCCACACGGTGATCGGGCACGCGGTAGGCAATGCCATGAACATGGGCCTCACGCTCGCCGCGCAGGCCACCCTGTGCCGGGACAGCGGCGAGCCGTTCGTCTTCCCCGGGTCCGAAACCCAGTGGAACGGCCTGACCGATATGACGGATGCGGGCCTGCTTGCCGAGCACATGCTGTGGGCCTCCACCACTCCCGCCGCGGCCAACGAAGCCTTCAACATCGTCAACGGCGATGTGTTCCGCTGGCGCTGGATGTGGCCGAAGCTCGCGGCCCATTTCGGCGTGGAGTGGGAGGGGTACCAGGGGGAGCCGCGTCCGCTGGAGCAGTCCATGGCGGGGCGGGAGGAACAGTGGCGGCGGATTGCCGAGGAGAACAACCTCAGCGAACCGGACCTGGGCCGGGTGGCGTCCTGGTGGCACACGGACGGCGACCTGGGGCGGAACATCGAGGTAGTGACGGACATGGGCAAGAGCAGGGATGCAGGTTTCACGGGCTACCGGCGGACTCTGGATGCCTTCACCACACTGTTTGACCGCTACCGTGCGGACGGCCTGATTCCCTGATCTCGGCGCTGCCGTCAGGCAGCAGTCACGCCGAGTCCAGAATGTCGTGGCAGGGCAACGGCGCTTCGGATAGCCTTGCCCTGCCGCCCGCCGTCGCGCCCCCGAAACGGTCCGAAACCGGCGCCGCAGAAGGGGCCAAAAGCCAATAGACACGCGAACCCGGCAGGCCTAAAATTGCTCCGCTGGGACCCCACGAAGGTGTTGGAAAGGGTTCGAGATGGGCAATCAGGAAGACGCCGCGGTGGTGCGGCGCGGGTACGAGGCCTTCAATTCAGGGGACGTCCAGACCCTAATGGAGCTGTTCGCGCAGGACGCGGTCTACCACGTGGGCGGCAGCGGCGGGCTGGCGGGCGACAAGAACGGCCAGGAAGAAATCATGGCCTATTTCGGTGAACTGTTCTCCCGGTCCGGAGGCACCACCAAGGTGGAGCTCAAGGACGTCATCGCCGGGGAGCAGCACACCGTCAGCCTGCAGAAGGCCCAGGCGCAGCGCAACGGCCAGTCCATGGAGCAGGAGGGCGTGCTTGTGTTCACGCTCAAGGACGGCAAGGTCACCGAGGTCAGCGAGTTCCAGGAGGACACGGCCAAGGCCGCAGAATTCTGGACTTAGAGGGGAACGCACACCCCAGAATCACCGGTGTGTACGCCGAGGGAGAACCTCCGGGTTTTCTCCGGCGGCACCGGCCCAAGTTTCAGCTGCCGGACGTAAACTGACGCTCGCACCACCTTTTGTGGACACTCCGTCAGGTTGGAACCGGAATGCTCTGGAAACTGCTTGTTGAATACCTGCGGCCGCACCGCGCGCTGCTGGCCGCCGTCGTGATCTTCCAGCTGGCGCAGTCGATCGCGTCGCTGTACCTGCCCACGCTGAACGCGGACATCATCGATGAGGGCGTAGCCAAGGGGGACACCGGGTACATCCTGTCCACCGGCACCATCATGCTGGTCATCACCCTCGCGCAGATCGCGTGCGCGGTGGTGGCCGTCTACTTCGGCGCCAAGGCCGCGATGGGGCTGGGCCGAGACATGCGCGGAGCCATCTTCGAGCGGGTGGGGGAGTTCTCCGAGCAGGAGGTCACCCGGTTCGGCGCCCCCAGCCTGATCACCCGGTCCACCAACGATGTCCAGCAGGTCCAGCAGCTGGTGCTGATGAGCGCCACGCTGATGGTGGCAGCACCCATGCTCAGCATCGGCGGCGTCATCATGGCCATCCGGCAAGACGTCCAGCTGTCCTGGCTGATCGCCGTGTGCGTGCCAGTGCTGCTCATCGCCGTCGGCCTGATCGTCACCCGGATGGTGCCGCTGTTCCGCAAGATGCAGAAGCGGATCGACACCGTGAACCGGGTGCTCCGCGAACAGCTCACCGGCATCCGGGTGGTGCGGGCCTTCGTGCGCGAGGACGTGGAAACGGCCCGGTTCACCCAGGCCAACGCGGACGTCACGGACGTTGCCCTGCAGGCCGGCCGGCTGATGGCGCTGATGTTCCCGGTGGTGATGCTGGTGCTGAACGTATCGTCCGTGGCGGTGATCTGGTTCGGGTCGTTCCGGATCGGGGACGGGTCCATGCAGGTGGGCACCCTGATCGCGTTCCTGAGCTACCTGATGCAGATCCTGATGTCCGTCATGATGGCCACGTTCATGGCGGTCATGATCCCGCGCGCCTCGGTGTCCGCGGACCGCATCGGCGAGGTTCTAAGCACCCGGTCCAGCGTGCTGCCGCCACTGAACCCGGTCACCGCCGCGGCGGGCGACAGGCAGCGGCGGGGCGAGCTGGAGATGCGCGACGTCCGATTCGCCTACCCGGGTGCCGACCAGCCCGTCCTCTCCGGCATCAGCTTCACCGCAAAGGCCGGGCAGACCACGGCGATCATCGGCAGCACCGGCGCGGGCAAGACCACCCTGGTGAACCTGATGCCCCGCCTGTTCGACGTCACCACCGGGGCAGTCCTGATCGACGGGGTGGACGTCCGCGACCTGCACCCGGACCTGCTCTGGGGGCACATCGGCCTGGTGCCGCAGCGGCCCTACCTGTTCACCGGGACGGTCCGCAGCAACCTGCTGTACGGCAACCCTGCGGCCACCGAGGATGAGCTGTGGGAGGCGCTGGAGATCGCGCAGGCCCGGGACTTCGTGGAGGAGATGGAGGAGGGTCTGGACGCACCCATCAGCCAGGGCGGCACCAACGTTTCCGGCGGGCAGCGGCAGCGGCTGGCCATCGCCCGGGCCCTGGTGAAACGGCCCGAGCTCTACATCTTCGATGACTCCTTCTCTTCCCTGGACACCGGCACCGACGCGCGGCTGCGGCGGGCGCTGAAGCGGAGCACGTCCGGCGCCACCATGGTGGTCATCGCCCAGCGGGTGTCCAGCATCGTGGAGGCGGACCAGATATTGGTGCTCGACGACGGCAGGATCGTGGCGCGCGGAACGCACCTTGAGCTGCTGGAGACGTCCGAGACGTACCGCGAGATTGTCTCGTCCCAGCTCGCGGCGGAGGAGACGGTCTGAGCCCGCGGCCCGCGTCCGTTACCGGCGGATCCTGACGGGTTGTGGCCCGGTGCAAGAACCTGGAGTGCCTGTAACCCTGCAGACATGGTCCGCGGAATGAAAAGCTGCCACTGCCTTTGGTCTCGTGCCTATATTTTGCGGGTGCCGGCCTCGATAGCATGAGGTGTCCGGACAGAGCCGTCCGGCCAGTTCGACGCAGAAGGAAGCCCATGGCAGCGGTGACGGTGGACCACATCCTCTCGGATCTCCCCCTGGGTTTCGCCACCCTGGTCCTCGGGCCGGGCCCGGCCGGCTCCGCCATTGAACGGTTCCTGATTGTGGACGCCGACGATGAAACGTCCGACGGCGGTGCGGCCTTTGTGCTGCTGATCGGCGTCCGCGGCCGCTCGGCCCTGCCCGCGTTGCGGCGGCTCGTGAAGAACCCCCCGCCGGTGATTGCCGTCAAGGGAAAGCGGGAAGAGCTCGTCGAAGCCGAAGAGCTGCTCCGCGATGCGGGCACGGGCCTGCTCCTGGTGGATCCGGCGGCTGACTGGGACCGCCTGCTGTCCATCGCCAAGGACAGGATCCAGCCCCGCAGCTACCAGAGCGAAGTGCTGACCCTGCTGGAAGAGGACCTGTTTGCGATTGCCCAGACCACGGCCAGGCTCACTTCCAGCCACGTGCTCATTGAAGATGCCGCCAACAAGGTACTGGCCTATTCCACTGTTTCAAACGACATCGACGAGCTCCGCAAAGCTTCCATCCTGACCCGGCGCGGTCCGCGGAAATATGAACTGTTGCTCAAAGACCTGGGCGCCTACCGGGAACTGCACCGGACCCGGCTGCCCGTGCGGGTGCCGGCCCGGCCGCAGGACGGGCTGCGGGAACGCGTGGCCATCACGCTGTTCGCCGGGGACCGGATCATGGGGTACATCTGGCTCCAGGAAACCGGGGCGGGGTTCGGCGCGGACGTTGACTATGTCCTCAACGGATCTGCCGCCAGGGCCTCGGCCGAGCTGATCCGTTACCGCAACCAGCAGTCCGTGCACATGCGCGAAGACCGAGTGGCACGGATCCTGTCGGGCCCGGCGGAAGCCTCCGCCAGCGCCCACAGCGAGAAGATCCCCGCTGACCGTCCCGCGGCTTTGATCCTGCTGGGCATCTCGGATGCCGAGGCGCAGGCGGACGACGCAGCACTCAAACACGGTGAGCTGGCCAACCTGGCATCCATCCATGCGGCCGCGTATAAGGCCTCCGCCATCGTGGGCCAGTTCAAGGGCGATACCGCCGTGATTGTCCCGGGGCTGCAGTCCGCCGCAGCGGAACCTGGGCTGCGCAGCCTGGCTGAGTCGATCGTCCGGGATGCGGGCAAGCACCTGGGCATCCGTCCGTTTGCCGCCGTGGGGCCGGTGGTCCCGGACCTGTTGTCGCTGCATTCAACCACCAGCATCACCGAGGCACTGCTGGGCTGCGTCGGCACGTCTCCGGACGCGTCAGTTGCCACTGTGAACGACTTTGAAGCCGAGATCCTCTTCCGCGAAGCAGTCCACAATTTCACGTCCTCCACGTTCCGTCACCGCGGCCTCTCCGCGTTGCTGCGGGAGGACGGCGAACTCGCCGAAACCCTGCACGCGTATTTCGATGCCGCCCTTGATGTGGCCGGGTGCGCCGCCAGGATGAAGCTCCACAAGAACACCGTCTACTACCGGATCGGCAAGGCGTCCCGGCTGACGGGCCTGGATTTCAGCGACCCCCGGGATGCGTTGGTGGCCCTGCTGCACATTCAGGAATGGGCCGGTACACACAAAGAACTTTTAGGCAGGAAATGACCACAGCGCTTATGGCCCCTCCGCTGGGCCCGCTACTGGACGACATCGTCCGCAGCCACACCCCACAGCGGGAAAGCGGTTCAGTCCCCGCCACTATCCCGCACTTGGCCGCGGTGCCGTTCAACAGGTTTGGGATCGCGGTTGCCACCACGTCCGGTGAGCTGTTCAGTTCCGGCGATGCCCACGTTCCGTTCTCCATCCAGAGCATTTCCAAGGTGTTCACCCTGGCCATGGCGCTCCGGGGGGACGGCCCTGGAACCCTGTGGTCCCGCGTGCTGCGGGAGCCGTCCGGTACCCCGTTCAACTCCCTGGTTCAGCTGGAAGTGGAGCACGGCATCCCGCGGAACCCCTTCATCAATGCCGGCGCCCTGGTGGTCACCGACCACCTGATGAATGAAACGCCCGACGCCGCCACCCGGCTGTTGCGGTTCCTCACCGAAGAGGCAGGCAGCGCAGGTCCGTTCATTGATGAGGACGCCGCGGCCAGCGAGCTTTCCAGCAGCAGCCGCAACCTGGCCTTGGCGCACTTCCTCAAGGATTTCGGCAACCTGGCCCGGCCAGCGGAATCAGTGGTGGAAAACTATGTCCGGCAATGCTCCATCATGATGACCTGCGTGGAACTCGCCAAAGCGGGACTTTTCCTGGCCCGGGACGGCCAGGGGACCAACGGACCCGTGGTGTCCCGCAGCGAAGCGAAACGCATCGGCTCCATCATGCTGACGTGCGGCATGTACGACGCCGCCGGAGAGTTCGCCTACCGGGTTGGCCTGCCTGGAAAAAGCGGTGTCGGGGGCGGGATCCTGGTGATCGTTCCCGGCGAATGCGCCATCTGTGTCTGGAGCCCCCGCCTGGACGCCAAGGGAAATTCCCTGGCCGGCACCGCCGCCCTGGCCGACCTTTCGGACCGCACCGGCTGGTCCGTCTTCTAACCACCCGGGCTGCACAGCCCGGCAACATTCTTCCCTTACCTTGCTTGATGTTCCCCTACTGAAAGGCTCAACCATGCCCAACAACCCCAATGACGAGGTTGTAGCGGACCGCAATGCCGCACCGGACCACCTGATCGACGGTGGTCATGCCCACGCTACTGAGTCCTCGCTGCATGCCGAGGATAAGGGGTATCACAAGAGCCTGAAGCCGCGGCAGATCCAGATGATCGCCATCGGTGGCGCTATCGGTACCGGTTTGTTACTTGGTGCCGGCGGGCGTTTGAA
>NZ_JBFTHJ010000021.1:0-64778 GCF_056394175.1 Pseudarthrobacter sp. 10T415
CTGGTCAAAAAAGAAGGCCTCCACACCGTCTGCGAAGAAGCCGGCTGCCCCAACATCTTCGAATGCTGGGAAGACAAAGAAGCCACCTTCCTCATCGGCGGCTCCGAATGCACCCGCCGCTGCGACTTCTGCCAGATCGACACCGGCAAACCCTCCCCCGTGGACAGGTTCGAACCCACCAAAGTGGCCCGCTCCGTCCAATCCATGCARCTCCGCTACGCCACCGTCACCGGCGTGGCCCGCGACGACCTCGAAGACGAAGGCGTCTGGCTCTACGCCGAAACCGTCCGCAAAATCCACGAACTGAACCCCGGCACCGGCGTCGAACTCCTCATCCCCGACTTCTCCGGCAACCCCGACCACATCGCCGCGATCTGCGACTCCAAACCCGAAGTCTTCGCCCACAACGTCGAAACCGTCCCCCGGATCTTCAAGCGCATCCGCCCCGCCTTCCGCTACGAACGCTCCCTCGACGTCATCACCCAGGGCCGGAACCTGGGCATGGTCACCAAATCCAACCTCATCCTCGGCATGGGCGAAACCCGCGAAGAAATCTCCGAAGCACTCCGCGACCTCCACGCCGCCGGCTGCGACCTGATCACCATCACCCAATACCTCCGCCCCTCCGAACGCCACCTCCCCGTGGACCGCTGGGTCAAACCCCAGGAATTCGTCGACCTCCAAAACGAAGCCGAAGAAATMGGCTTCMTCGGCGTCATGTCCGGCCCCCTGGTCCGCTCCTCCTACCGCGCCGGCCGCCTCTGGGCCACCGCCATGCGCAAAAAAGGCCGCGACATCCCCGCCGAACTCGCCCACATCGCCGACGGCATCCAGGACTCCGGCACCACCCGCCAGGAAGCCGTCCGGGCTTAAACTGGGGCTTATGCCCGCCCCCAAAGCCTTGCGCCCGTTCATCCACCGCGAGTACCGGGTCCTGATTGCAGCGCTGGCCATCTCGATCTTCGGTTCCGGCATGTGGGCCGTAGCCATGGTCTACCAGGTAATCCACCTGGGCGGCGGTCCGCTGGAGCTCTCGCTGGTGGCCGCCGCCGGAAGCGTGGGACTGGTGGCCTTTGTCCTGGCCGGCGGGATAGCGGCGGACAGGGTCCCGCAGCGGCGCCTGATCATCGCCGTCGAGGGCGCCAACCTGGCAGTCATTGCCGCGATCAGCGGCCTGGCGATGGCCGGCTCGCTGCAACTGTGGCATGTGGCTGCGGGTGCGTTCGTGCTGGGCGTGGGCGCGGCCTTCTTCTTCCCTGCCTACTCCGCCATCCTGCCGCGCATCCTTCCGGCTGAGGACCTGCTGGCCGCCAACGGCATGGAGGGGACCATGCGCCCCGTGCTGCAGCAGGCTGCGGGACCGGCGGTGGCCGGCATCCTGGTGGCAGCCCTCTCGCCGTCGCATGCGGTGACCGGGGTGGCCGCGTGCCACCTGCTGGCCTTCATTGTGCTGAACTTCCTGGGCCAGCACGCCCTGGCGACAGGGGCCGACGGCGGGCCAAGGCCCAAGTCGTCCTTCGTCCAGGACCTGCGCGAAGGAGTCAGCTACACCATCAGGACACCATGGCTGCTCTGGACGCTGATCTGGGCCTGCATTTCGGTGCTGTTCCTGATCGGCCCCATCGAGGTCCTCCTGCCATTCCTGGTGCGGGACCAGCTGGGCGGGGATTCGAGCATGTTCGGTTTCCTGCTGGCGGTCATGGGGGTGGGCGCAGCCCTGGGCTCCCTGGTGACGGCGTCACTCCGCCTGCCGCGCCGCTACCTCACGGTGATGATGGTGTCCTGGGGCGTCGGCAGCCTGCCGATTGCCGCCGTCGGCCTCATGGACAACTTCTGGCTGATGGCTGCAGCTCTGTTTATCTGGGGCGCCACCGGGAGCGTGGGCATGGTCATCTGGGGCACGCTGCTTCAGCGCCGCGTCCCGTCCCACCTGCTGGGCCGCATCTCCAGCCTGGACTTTTTCGTGTCCCTGGCGCTCATGCCGGTGTCCATGGCGCTGGCCGGGCCTGCAGCTGAGGTGCTGCCCATCTGGCTGATTTTCCTGGTGGCGGGCGTGGTCTGCCCCGTCATGGCAGTCATCGCTTCCGCCGCCGCAAGGATGCCCCGCGACGAACTGGCAAACCCGCTGGACACGGCGCCCGAAGCCGCCGTGTCCTGACTTCGGGGCACATCAGCTGTTGGCGAGGACCACCGGAATGCTCGCCGTCGGGAGTCCGCTGGGGAAGACAGTGGGTTCCGGTTCCGCGACGGGCTCCAGCTCCACCCTGACGGGATCGGAGCCTACGGCCAGCATCTGGCCCCGGACGTTGACGTCGAGCGGGGCCCCTTCCTGGACGGTGAGCGTGATGGCGCCGGAGGAGAGCCTGACCAGCAGCAGCCGGCCGCTGATCCTGAGGTGGAAGGTCAGTCCGTCCCATTCCTCCGGCAGGCGCGGATCGAAGTACGGCACCGGGCCCTGGTCGCGCAGGCCCGCAAAACCGCACACCAGGGAGCTCCACACCCCTCCGGTGGAGGCGATGTGCACGCCGTCAATGGTGTTGCTGTGGGTGTCGTCCAGGTCGATGAACACCGCGTTGGTGAAGTGCTTCAGGGCCTCCCCGGAGTACCCCACTTCGGCAGCCATGATGCCCTGCACGCATGCAGACAGGGTGGAGTCGCCGGTGGTGATGGGATCGTAGAAATCGAAGGCGCGCTGCTTCTCGCCCGCTGTGAAGTCCTGCCATTGCAGGAACATGGCGAGGACGGTGTCCGCCTGCTTGAGCACCTGGTGGCGGTAAATCACCAGCGGGTGGAAATGCAGCAGGAGCGGGTACTTGGACCGCGGCGTGGTCCAGTCCCATGGTTCCAGGGTCATGAAGTCGTTGTCCTGGGAGTGGACCTGCATGCGGCTGTCGAACGGCAGGTGCATCAGGTTGGCTGCCGCCGCCCACAGCTGCCGCTCTTCCTGGGCCACGCCGGGGTGGTCCAGCGCTGCGGCGGCCCGCAGGTTAAACCGGGCCATGACGTTGGTGTAGAGGTTGTCATTGACCACGGCGGTGTACTCGTCCGGGCCGGTGACACCGTGGATGTGGAACAGGCCGTCCTTGCCGAAGAAGCCCAGCGAAATCCACATGCGCGCGGTTTCCATCAGCAGCTCAGCCCCCATGCCCTCCCGGAACGCGGAATCGCCGGTGGCCCACAGGTAGCGGTTGGTGGCGAACGCGATGGCTGCCGCGATGTGGAACTGCGCGGTGCCGGCGGCGTAGTAGGCGCTGGCTTCAAGGCCGTTGATGGTCCGCCACGGGAACAGGGCGCCGTCCACACTGAGTTCCTTGGCCCGGACCTTGGCTTCAGGCAGCATGGCATGGCGGAACTCCAGGACCTGCCGGGCGCCGTCCGGGTTGGTGTACGTCAGGTACGGCAGGAGGTACACCTCCTGGTCCCAGAAATAGTGGCCCTCGTAGCCGGATCCGGTGACGCCCTTGGCCGGAATGCCGGCCACGTTGGCACGGGCCGTGGCCTGGGCCAGCTGGAACAGGTTCCAGCGGATGGCCTGCTGCAGCTCCGGCTCACCACCGTCCACCACGATGTCGGACGTTGCCCAATAGCCGCGGTAGTGCGCCTCGCTTTCGGCGAAGATGTCCGCGACGGGGCGCAGGCCTGCTTCGGCCAGGGCTGCGGCATCGACGCCTTCGTCCTGCACGGTCCGGCCGGCGGCGTAGCTGACGCTTTTCTCGAGCCGGAAGGGTTCGCCCGCGCTGACGGCCAGCACGTAGCGGACGCTGCTGTCGTCCTGGTCCACCAGGGTTTCGAAAGGCTGGTGCCCGGCAGACGTCCAGTGGTCCACGGCCAGGCCCACGCGCTGTTTGGATTCGGCGGCTTCCCAGGAGAGACGCAGTGATCCGTCGCCGCCATCGAGCCGCAGCGGCAGCAGGACCCGTCCGGCGTGGCGGCCGGCACGGCGGGGATCGTGGGCGGAGTGGTCCTCTACCGGCTGGTCCTGCCGGTTGATCACGGACGACGTGACGTCGAGCGAAATATCGCGGTCCGCCGCAACCTCGAGGGAAAGGCCCAGGCTGCCCCGGGATTCGTACCCCACCGCACGCCGTTCGGTGGTGGTGACCACGGATCCAGACCGGCACTGCCAGGTGATGCGGCACTCGTAGATGCCGGTGGAGAAGTCAACGCTCCGCCGGTAGTCCAGCACCTCCGATTCGGCAAGGCCCAGGGACTCCCCGTCCACCACGACGGTGAAGTTGTTGGCGTCAGGGATGTAGAGGATGCGCTGGCCGGTCCGCGCGAATCCGAAGGCGTTCTCGGCGTGCTTGATATCCCAGATTTCGTGCAGCCCGTTGATGAAGCTGCCGGGAAGCTCGGCATCCGCCGCTGCCCAGTGGGCGCCACGGATTCCGAGGTGGCCGTTGCCCAGGGAAAAGAGCGTTTCAAGCGTCCCTGCGTTTCCCGGTTCGTGGCGGGTTTCCACCAGTTGCCAGGGAGTATTGGGGAACCGTTCGCGGTCCGCAGAGATGATAGCCATGGTGTTGGGTCCTTTTAGGCATGCTGTGCACCGGCACAAGTCCGGCAGAGGGGATTCGAAGTGAAAGCTTGCCCGGATGGGTGCTGCCCGGGGGTGGCAGCGTGTCCGGGGTGGAACGGGGCTCCCGTCAGGGCAGGAGCTCTCCAAGGTCGTTGACCACCAGGGTTGCCCCGGCCTCGAGGAGGGTTTCGCGCCCGGCACCGCGGTCCACGCCAATGACGGAATGGAACGAGCCCGCGTGGCCGGCCTGGACGCCGGAGACCGCATCCTCCACCACTACGCACTCCTCGCTGGGCAGTTCCAGCAGCCGGGCTGCGTAGGTGTACGTCGCCGGGCTGGGCTTGCCGGGGATTCCTTCGCGGGCCGCCACCACACCGTCCACCACGACGGGGAAGTGGTGGCTGAGGCCTGCGGCGGCCAGGACTGCGGGGGCGTTGCGGGAGGATGAGACGACGGCGACCTTCAGTCCGCGGTCCAGCGCGGCTTCGAGGAAACGCACCGAGCCTTCAAACGGCTCAACGCCGGTGCTGACGATGTCATTGAAGATCCGGTTCTTGCGGTTCCCGAGGCCCTGGACCGTGATGTTGGCGGGATCGTCGTCCAGCGGTCCTTCGGGGAGCTCAATGCTGCGTGAGGCGAGGAAGTCCCGCACGCCGTCGAACCGCGGCTTGCCGTCGATGTGGTCGAAGTAGTCGCTTTCGCGGTAGCCCTGGACCTCGGGGTGCCCGGCAAGGAAGCCTTCGAAGAGTTCCTTCCAGGCCTGCTCGTGCACAGTGGCCGTGGGGGTCAGCACGCCGTCCAGGTCGAACAGGATGGCGGATGCGCCAGTCCAGGCGGTGTTCTCGGGGGCCGCTGCGGTGGAAGGCTCGTTGGCGAGTGCTTCGTGGGCGGAGTTGCTCATCGGCAGGGGGGATCCTCTCAGGCAGCAGGCAGTGAAGACGAATTACGCGGGGTGGGTGTGGCGTCGGCGCCGCTCGAATCTGCACATGCAGCGGGCCGTGCCGGTGGGGGAACCGGCGCCATTCCGGGGCCTTGCTGATCTACATTCGTCTTCCATCTTGAACTTGTTGCCCGCGCAGGACAACCCGGCGGCGGCGTACGGCAGCGCCGAAGATGAGTGTAAACGCTTGCATATTTCGCTCGCAACTGTTTTGTCCCCGCCCCGCCCAGCCGGCCCAATATGACGCCGGCTTAATTTCCGGCGGCCCCGCCACGGAGCACATAATGCCGAAGGAACGCGCCAACATCCGCCATCTCGGCTTTCGACATGGCGTGCCCCATTCCGGGATACGTCCGTGCGGTCAGCAGCGTATGCGCTTCAAGCCATTCACCCGTGTAGGCGGTGGCATCCTCGTTGATCACCAGGTCCGCTTTGTCGCGCCCCCAGAAGAACGGCGGCCTGGTCTCAAACTCATCGGTGAGTGCCAGGAGGTCGTTATCCAGCACAAAGCCGGAAAGGCCCACGACGGCGGCGTAGTCGCGCGGGTGGAGGCGCAGGAGGGTGCTGGCCATGGCCATGCCCTGCGAGTAGCCCATCAGGCTCACGCTGGTGTGCTGGCCGCGGACGGAGTTGATCCAGCCATGCACGGTGCCGGTGACGGAGATGACATCGGCAAAGTCGTTGGCGAGGAAATAGTCCAGGAGGAACCAGCCATAGTGGTCTCCGATGGGCATCGGCGCCCGGAGGGCCGCGAAGGTGAACTCCGGAGGCAGGTATTCGAACAGCCGGACCATGCGGGATTCATCCGTGCCGTAGCCGTGCATCATCACCAGCAGGGGCGTCCCGGCGCGCTGGTCCTCAAGCTTGGACCACACAACTGTTTCCATCGGACCAGACTAGCGAGGCAACGCGGCGCCCACGCCACGACGGCGATGAACCCACGCGCCCCGGCCATCACAACAGCACCGCAGAAATTCCCGGCAACGACTCGGCATCATTCATTGAATCGGGTATGGGTGCACTGTAGCGTGACGCCTACTATCAGCATGCTGACCAGTGGCTTTACAGACAAAGCAGCGCAGTGACCTAACCGCTATACCGTGCACCGCCCCACAGGAGCCGCAACCCGCGGCCAGCAGAAGGAGCAAGTCATGAGAATCGGCTCGTCAATCTTCCTTATCGCCCTCGGCGCCATCCTCGCCTGGGCGGTGACCCCGGGTCTAATCCCCTTCGTGGACCAGGCCCTGGTGGGCTACATCCTGATGGCCGTAGGCGTCATCGGCCTGATCGCCTCCCTGGTCCTGGCCTCCCCAGGCCGTACGCGGCGTGTCAGCGAGACCCGTTCCGTTGTGGATCCGAACACGGGTGAGCGGATCACCCGGAACGAAAGCCGCGACGGAACCATCTAGCCAAACCGATTGCAGGTCAGCCAGGACCGCGGCAGACCATGAACCCGGGAAGCCGGGCCGGATAACAGCGACCGGCCCGGCTTTCGCGTCCCCGGGGGCATTCTCCAGAGAGAAACCCAATATTGTTTCGTGTTGGTTTCCGTTGACAAACCAACATAAGCAAAGATAAAGTCAAGTAACTCAACATCATGTGATGCCAGTCACGCCGAAACAGGGCGCCGGACACCACAGCACCAGCAAGCTACGCAACGGAGGGTACGTGTTCGCCGAGGAACGCCAGCAGAAGATTGCCGAGCTTGTTGCCGGCAGCGGCCGGGTCAGCGTGACCCTGCTGGCTGAGCGCTTCCGGATCACCACCGAAACCGTCCGCCGGGACCTCGCCGCCCTCGAGAACGCCGGCACCGTCCGCCGCGTGCACGGCGGGGCGGTTGCGGCAGACCGCTTCAGCACCACCGAGGAAAGCGTCACCGAACGCGCCATCCGCCGGCCGGACCAGAAGAGCCGCATCGCCGAGGCCGCCCTCGCGCTCATCCCCCGCAACTCCCCGGGCAGCGTCCTGATCGACGGCGGAACCACCACCGAAGTCCTCGCCGACATGCTGGCCCGGCGCACCGTCGTCGAGCTTTCCGAATCCGGCGCCGCCGGCACCGAACTGGTGGCCATCACCCACGCCGTACCCATTGCCGGCAAGCTCTCCAGCGTCCCCGGCATCGCGCTGCACATCCTGGGCGGCCGGGTCCGCGGCATTACCCAGGTGGCCGTCGGCCAGGCAACGGTGGACGCCGCCGCACGGATCCGCCCGGATATTGCTTTCGTGGGGACCAACGGCATCCACCCCACCTTTGGACTCAGCACTCCAGATCCTGAAGAAGCCGCAGTGAAGGCTGCCTTCGTCCACTCGGCTCGCCGCATCGTGGTGCTGGCCGATTCCTCCAAGCTGGACGCGGAAACGCTGGTCCAGTTCGCCTCCCTGAAAGACCTGGACACCTTGATTACAGACAGCGAACCCAGCCCCGAACTCGCCGCAGCCCTGGAAGAGGCCGATGTAGACGTGGTGATCGCATGATCGTCACGTTCACGGCCAACCCCAGCCTGGACCGCACCGTCGCCCTGCCCGGCCCCCTGGAGCGCGGCGAAGTGCAGCGCGCTGTGTCCGTCACCCAGGAATCGGGCGGCAAGGGCGTCAACGTGTCCCGTGCGCTGGTGGCCTCCGGCCTCGAATCCCTGGCCGTCCTGCCCGGCGCGGACAGCGATCCCGTGCTGGCCGGCCTGCGCGCCGGCGCCGTGCCCTTCGTGTCGCTGCCCATTGACGAGCCCCTGCGCACCAACGTGGCCCTCACCGAACCCGGCGGGGTCACCACCAAGATCAACGAACCCGGGCCCGTCCTCGACGACAACCAGCAGGAGGCGCTGCTGAAGCTGCTGCTGGAAAGCTCCCGGGGTGCCGGCTGGGTGGTCCTGGCAGGTTCGCTGCCGCCGGGGTTCCCACCAGATTTTTACGCGACGGCGGCCCGCCGCCTGCGTTCAGCTGCCGACGGCGAGTCCTCAGGGCGCACGCCACTGATCGCCGTCGACTCGTCCGGCCAGCCACTCGCCGCCGCCCTGACCGGCGGCGCGGAGGGAATGCCGGATCTTTTGAAGCCCAACGCCGAGGAACTGGCGGAACTGGCTGCTGCAGCCGGGTTCGCCACGGCCGCCGCTGACGAACTGGAAGCGGACCCGGCGGCTGCCGCCGAGGCCGCGTCCGCCGTCGTGCGTTCCGGTGTGGGTGCTGTGCTGGCAACTCTCGGTTCCAAGGGAGCTGTCCTCGTAACGGCCGACGGCGCGTGGCTGGCCACGCATCCGCCGGTCGCCGCAGTGAGCACGGTGGGTGCGGGAGATTCCGCACTGGCCGGCTACCTGCTCGCGCACAGCCAGGGCGCCGCCCCGGCTGACTGCCTGCGTCAGGCGGTGGCCCATGGAGCCGCCGCCGCCTCCCTGCCCGGTTCAACGGTTCCGGCAGTGCACCAAACCACCCCGGAAGCCGTAACCATCACGGCCCTTCGAAAGGATTGACAGTGACTCAGCTCATCACCACGGAACTGGTCGAGCTCGACCGGAACCTGGGCAACGACCCCGAGGCGGTGATCCGGCACCTGGCAAGCAAGGTTGCTGCCACCGGACGCGCAACAGAGGTTGAAGGCCTCTTTGCCGACGCCTACGCCCGCGAACAGAAGACCGCCACCGGCATCCCCGGCGGCATCGCCATCCCGCACTGCCGCTCCGCTGCGGTGGTCGAGCCCACCCTGGCCATGGCCCGCCTGTCCCCCAAGGTGGACTTCGGCGCCAAGGACGGCCCCGCGGACCTCGTGTTCTTCATTGCCGCTCCGGACGGTGCCGACCAGGCCCACCTGAAGCTGCTCTCCAAGCTGGCCCGGTCCCTGATCAAAAAGGACTTCACGGCTGCACTCCGCAACGCCTCCTCCGAGGCAGAGATCGTGGAACTGGTGGACGGCGCCCTCGCCGACAAGCCGGCCGCACACGCTGCTGCACCGGCTGAAACGGTCGCCGCGGGCGCTGCTGCTAGCTCGGTTCCTGCTGGCTCAGCCACCGCTTCCGCAGACTCAACCGCCCGCACCCGCCGCCTCGTGGCCGTCACCGCCTGCCCCACCGGCATCGCCCACACCTACATGGCCGCCGACTCGCTGGTGGCCGCCGCCCAGGAAATGGGCGTTGACCTGCAGGTTGAGACCCAGGGTTCCTCCGGGGCCAAGCCGCTGGACCCGGCCGTCATCGCAGCTGCCGACGCCGTGATATTCGCGGTGGACGTGGACGTCCGCGGCAAGGAGCGTTTCGCGGGCAAGCCCGTCATCAACGCACCCGTCAAGCGCGGCATCGACGAGCCCGCCAAGATGGTCCAGGAAGCCCTCGCGGCGGCTGACAACCCGAACGCACGCCGGGTTCCGCACTTCGGGGCCGAGGAACAGGCCGAGAACGAAGCCACCGAAAAGGGCGAGCACATCGGCCAGAAGCTGAAGAAAGCACTGCTGACGGGCGTCAGCTACATGATCCCGTTCGTTGCAGGTGGTGGTCTTCTGATAGCCCTCGGCTTCCTGCTTGCGGGCTTCGACATCGCCCTCGGCACCAAGGCCAATGACATTCTGGCCAACAACACATTGTTCAACCTGCCCGACGGCAACCTCGCCCTCTACCTGGGAACGGTCTTCTTCAAGATCGGCGCCCTGTCCATGGGCTTCCTTGTTCCCGCACTGGCCGGCTACATCGCCTACGCCATCGCTGACCGCCCGGGCATCGCACCCGGCTTCGTCGCAGGGGCTGTCGCTGGGTTCATGGGCGCCGGGTTCTTGGGCGGCATCGTCGGCGGCCTCCTGGCTGGCTACATCGCACACCTGATCGGTACATGGCAGGTGGCCCGCTGGCTGCGCGGCCTGATGCCCGTGGTCATCATCCCGCTGCTCGCGTCGATTGTGGCCTCCGGCTTGATGTTCCTATTCCTCGGCGGCCCGATCGCCGGCGTCACCCTCGCACTCAACAGCTGGCTGTCCGGCATGACCGGTGCGTCCGCCATCGTCCTGGGCATCATCCTGGGCCTCATGATGTGCTTCGACCTGGGCGGCCCGGTGAACAAGGTGGCCTACGCCTTCGCCGTGGCAGGCCTTGGTGCCGGCAGCGCCACCAACCAGGCACCGTGGCAGATCATGGCCACCGTGATGGCAGCGGGCATGGTTCCGCCGCTGGCGATGGCCCTCGCCACCGTCCTGGACAAGAAGCTCTTCAGCCTGGCCGAGCGTGAAAACGGCAAGGCAGCCTGGCTGCTGGGCGCATCCTTCATCTCCGAAGGCGCCATCCCGTTCGCCGCGGCCGACCCGCTGCGCGTCATCCCCGCCAGCATGCTGGGTGGCGCGCTCACCGGTGCCCTCACCATGGCCTTCAACGTCACGTCGCAGGCACCCCACGGCGGTATCTTCGTGTTCTTCGCCATCGGCAACGTGCTGATGTTCATCGTTTCGATCATCGCCGGCACTGTGGTCAGTGCACTGGCCGTGGTGGCACTGAAGCGCTGGGCAGTCAAGAAGACCGTTGATACGGTTGAACCGGTTCCCGTAACCGTCTGATCCGGTTTAGCCACATACCTTCCCGGCACTGAACCATCAGCACGCCGAAATACTAAAGGAGCAAAAATGCCAGAACGCACAGCAACCGTTGCCAGCCGCGTGGGCCTGCACGCCCGCCCGGCCGCCATCTTTGCCGAGGCAGCCGGCGAGTTCGACCTGGACATCACCATCGCCCGTGAAGGCGAGCCGGTCGATGAGGCCATGGATGCCGCAAGCATCCTGTCCCTCATGAGCCTGGGTGCCTCACACGGCGACGTCGTGGTGCTCCGCGCCGAGGGTGCAGGCGCCGACGACGCCCTGGAACGCCTGGTGCAGATCCTGGAAACGGACCACGACGCCGAGTAGCAGGCAGGCTGCCCGGCAGCCGGGCTAAGCCAAGCGGCCGCCGTCGCGCCTTTCCCTCGAGGGAACGGCACGACGGCGGCCGCTGGCTTTAAGCGTCAGGCTCACCTGCGTTCGGCGATGGCTTTCACGTCGGCCACGAGCTTGTCCCACATTCCCTTCGAGTGGCTTGCCGCCCCTTCGCTCGGGTTGTTGTCCTGGGCGAGCGTGAGGTGGGTGCCGCCGTCGCGGTCCTGCAGCGTCCAGGTCAGCGTGTGGTAGTTTTCCGGGATGTCTTCCTCGCCGCTGAGGGCGCTGAAGTGGGTGTGTACCAGTTTCCGGCCGGGATCCACCTCCAGCACCTTGCCCTTGTCCTGGTAGGGCTTGCCTTCCCATTCGCCGCTCCAGGTGATGGGGCTTCCCTCCGCCCAGTCCGTTTCCAGTTCTGCCCCGAACATGAATTCCTTGGCGGCCGCGGGGTCCGTGATGACATTCCACACCCGGTCCGGCGGGGCGTCGATGGTGGTGCTGGATGTTGCCGTGAAGTCTCCGGGCATGTCAGGCCTTCCTTGCGGTGAACAGCAGGTATTCCCACTCCATCTGGAACGGTGTGTCTCCGTGGGCATCGCCGAAGGAGTCGGCGAGGTCCGTCAGTGCCTGGTCCAGTTCCTTGACCTTGTCCGCGTCGGCGCCGATGTACTTGTAGACGGCGATGGTGGGGCCGTAGTGGGATTTGAAGTAGCGGACGAAGTCGCCGGGCTGGTGGAAGCTCCGCACGGCCAGGGCCTGCTTGCGGACTGCCACGTCGGTGACCCTGTCCCCCAGCAGTCCGCGGACGTGCTCCTCGCTCCCCCACAGCGGCGCCGGCTGGGCCCCCGGCGGTGGCGGGGGCGCGAAGGGCTTCATGGTGGCGAACATCCGGCCAATGAAGCCCTCCGGGGTCCAGCTGAGCAGCCCGATGTTCCCACCGGGCTTGCACACTCGGAGGATCTCATCCGCCGCGGCCTGGTGCCGCGGCGCGAACATGGCACCCAGGCAGGACATCACGACGTCGAACGAGGCGTCGTCGAACGGCAGCGCCTCGGCGTCGGCTTCTTTCCATTCCAGGCTGACGCCCCGGTTGCCGGCTTCGCGGCGTCCGGCCTCGAAGAGCTCCGGAGTGAGGTCCGAGGCCACCACCTTGGCGCCCATCATGGCCGCGGGGATAGCCGCGTTCCCTGAACCTGAGGCCACGTCCAGCACCCGGTGGCGGGAGCGGACGCCGCACGCTTCCACCAGGATGGCGCCCAGCTCCAGGAGCATTTCATCCGCCAGCGCCGGGTAGTCCCCGGACGCCCACATGGCCCGGTGCTTCTGTTTCAGCGCCCGGTCCGCCTCGGCCGCATCGGTCTGCTCATTCATGGTCCGCGCTCCTCATCGAGCCGTTGGGTTTCAGCGCGCTGCGGGCACAGCGGGCGCCGCGATGCGACTCATTCTGGCCGCGCGGGCACCGGCTGTAAAGGTGGTCCGGCTATTTGCAGGGTCAGCGGCGATGTCCCCGCCCCGGCCTAGGCTGGCTTGCGCGCCCTGGTGCTGGTGGCCTTCGCGGCAGGTTTCTCGGTGCTCTTTGACGCGGCCGCCTTGGTCCCGGTGGATTTGCCAGCGGCGGTTTTTGCGGCAGTGCCCGTGGATTTTGCTGCGGTGCTCCTGGTTGAAGTGCCCTTGGCTGCAGTGCTCTTTGACGCCGTCGATTTGGCAGCCGTGGACCGTGTTCCGGTCTTGGTGTCCTCGGCCTTGGACGCTGATGTTTTCGAAGCAGCGGCAGTCCCCGTTCCCGACGACCGTGAGCCGGAGGACCTCCGCGCGGGCTTGGCGGGCTTATCCCCATCCTCCGAGCCGCCGTCGTCGGACTCTTCCTCCTCTGAATCCGCTCCGCCCGTGGCCGCTGCCGCACCGCCGCGTTTCCTGTCGAGGCTGCGTTTCAGGGCCTCCATCAGGTCGATGACCTCGCCCTTGCCGCCGTCGCCCGCTTCCACGCCGAACGTTTCATCAGTGTCGAGGGACTCGCCCTGCTCCAGCTTGGCGTCGATGAGCTTCCGCAGCTGCACCTGGTAGTCGTCGGTAAAGGACTCCGGTTCAAAGTCAGCGGCCATCGATTCGACCAGCGCTGCGGACATGTCCCGTTCCTGCGCGGAGATTTTGATGGCGGTGTCCAGCGCGGGGAAGTTGGCCTCACGCACCTCGTCCGGCCACAACAGGGACTGCAGCACCAGGACGTCGTCCTTGATCCGCAGCGCTCCCAGCCGGGTTTTCTCGCGCAGGGCGTACTGGACGATGGCCACCCGGTCGGTGTCCTCGAGGGCCCGGCGCAGCAGCACGTAGGCTTTGGGCGACTTGGAGTCCGGTTCCAGGTAATAGCTCTTCTCGAACATCATGGGTTCGAGCTGCTCGGACGGCACGAACTGCACCACTTCGATTTCGTGGCTGTTTTCCGCCGGGATGGCCTTCAGCTCATCCTTTGACAGCACCACCGTGCGGCCATCCTCTTCAAAGGCCTTCTCGATGTCCGAGTAGTCGATCACCTGCCCGCAGACCTCGCAACGGCGCTGGTACCGGATCCTTCCGCCGTCGGCGTTGTGGACCTGGTGCAGACTGATGTCATGATCCTCTGTGGCGCTGTAGACCTTGACGGGCACGTTGACCAGCCCAAATGCGATGGCACCCTTCCAGATGGCTCTCATCCCTACAGTCAACAGCACACCGGGCCGGAGGTGAAGACCCATGGCTTCTAAGGAACGCGTCCGCGTGGCCGGGCGGGAGCTGACGCTGACCAACCTGGACAAAATCATCTACCCGGAAACCGGCACCACCAAGGCCGATGTGCTGGCCTACTACGCCGCCGTGGCCCACGTCCTCATCCCCGCCGCAGCCAACCGGCCCGCCACCCGGAAACGCTGGGTGAACGGCGTGGGCACGGCGGAGAAGCCCGGTGAGGTCTTCTTCCAGAAAAACCTGGAGGACTCCGCCCCCGGGTGGCTTCCCCGCGCCTCCATCACCCACAAGGACCGGACCATCCACTACCCGATGGTCAACGATCCCGCCGTCCTCACCTGGTTCGGGCAGCTCAACTCCCTCGAAATCCACGTGCCCCAGTGGCGGGTGGATTCCCAGGGCAACCAACTGAACCCGGACCGGCTGGTCTTGGACCTGGACCCCGGCGAGGGCGCCGGCCTCGCCGAATGCCGTGAAGTGGCGCTGCTGGCCCGCGCCATCCTGCAGGACGTGGGCCTGGACCCGGTACCCGTCACCAGCGGCAGCAAGGGCATCCACCTGTACGCACCGCTGCACGGGACGCAGACCTCGGACCAGATCTCGGAGTTCGCCCGGGAACTGGCACGTGCCCTGGAATCCGACCACCCGGACCTCGCCGTCAGTGACATGAAGAAGACCCTCCGCACGGGCAAGGTACTGGTGGACTGGAGCCAGAACAACGCAGCGAAAACCACCATCGTGCCCTACTCCCTGCGCGGGCGGCCTACGCCCATGGTCGCGGCGCCGCGGACATGGCGGGAGATCAGCTCCCCCAAGCTCAAGCACCTCGACTACCGTGAGGTGCTGCGTCGGGTGCAGGAGGGCAAGGACCCGTTCGCCGCCGTCGTGCGCGCTGCCGGAACACCCGATGAAGTCGAGACCGGCACTGACGCCGGCGATGGTGCCGGCGCGGGGCAGGACGGCGCGCACGGCGACGGTAATCCCCGTCTGGTGAAGTACCGATCGATGCGCGACCCCGGGGCCACGCCTGAGCCGTTCAGTGGCGCACCGCGCGGCGGCGATGCGTTCGTGATCCAGGAACACCACGCCAGCCGCCTGCACTGGGACCTCAGGCTGGAGCACGAGGGCGTCCTGGCTTCCTGGGCGCTGCCCAAGGGTGTGCCGGAGTCGGGCGGCAAGAACCACCTGGCCGTGCAGACCGAGGACCACCCCATGGACTACCTCACCTTCCACGGCACCATCCCCAAGGGTGAATATGGTGCCGGCGAGATGACCATCTGGGACACCGGCACCTACGAGCTGCACAAGTGGATCAACGGCAAGGAGGTGATCGTCACCCTCACCGGCGCCGAGGGCGGCGGGCTGGGCGGCACCAGGAAGGTGGCCCTCATCCATACGGGCCGCGGCCAGGGCAGCGATGCCGAAAAGCAGTGGCTGATCCACCTGATGGATAAGGAAGACCAAGGCGGACGACGGCGGCACGCACCTTCGCCTGCGGAGCCTGCGGGCAGTACCAAAGGAGTGGGCAAAGCCGGGAAATCCGGGGACGCTTCCGAAGAACAGGAGGACTCCTCCGTCAGCGTCGCCCCCGATGATTTCGGCCCCATGATGGCCACCGCGGGAGTCCCCTCAGACCTCATGGGCAGCGACTGGCAGGTTGAACTCAAATGGGACGGGGTGCGCGCCATCCTCGTGGCGGATGAGTCAACAGTCCGGATCTTCAGCCGCAACGGCAACGACGTCACCAAGACCTACCCCGAGCTGACGGACCGGGGGTGCTGGCCGGAGCAGCCGTTCGTGGCCGACGGTGAGATCATCGCCGTCGGCCCCTCCGGCAGGCCGGACTTCGGCCTGCTGCAAGGCCGGATGAAGCTGACCCGCGCCGCCGACGTCGCTAAAGCGCAGAAGGCCATTCCCGTCCGGCTGATGCTCTTCGATCTCCTGTACGACGGCGGCACGGACCTCCGGCGCCTTCCGCTCAGCAAGCGGCGGCCACGGCTCGAACAGTTCTTCCGGCCCTCGGACTGCCCGGTGGAACTGTCCATGGTGCTGGAGGATCCCGTGGAACACATCATGGAAAGCGCACGGGAGCTGGGGCTCGAGGGCGTGATGGCCAAGCGCACGGACAGTCGTTACGTCAGCGGACAGCGCACCCGCACCTGGATCAAGCTCAAGACGGAGCGCACCCAGGAGGTAGTGGTGGGCGGCTGGCGCCCGGGCAAGGGCGGCCGCCAGGAAACGGTGGGGTCGTTGCTGGTGGGCATCCCCGACGGGAACAAACTCCAGTATGTGGGCCGGGTGGGCAGCGGATTCAGTGGCCGCGAACTGGCCGAACTGCGTCAGACCGTGGAACAGCTGGCCCGGAAGACCTCACCGTTCCACGAGGTTCCCCGGCCTGACTCCGCGGACGCACACTGGGTCACGCCGCAGCTCGTGGGTGAGGTGACCTACGGGGAGTGGACGGGCCCGGGGCGGTTGCGGCATCCCCGGTGGCGGGGCTGGCGCGTGGACAAGGACCCGTCAGAGGTGGTCCGGGAGGATTGACGCCCTCTGCCTGCCGATGCGGAGCCTCCCTGACGCGCAGGCTCGCCGGTGACGCGCAAACTCGGCCGTGACACGGAAATTCCCCGACGCACCCCGTATAAGGGCGCGCCGGGGAATTTACGTGTCGGTGATGAATCTGCGGGTCGCCCGTCCTAGGACGAATGCGGCATCTGCGGCTTCCCGGTCCGGTGGACGGCGGCCACGGAGGCTTCGTGGCCCATCCGCCCATGGCCGGATCCCCGGTCCTTCGTGTGGCGGCGCTTGCCGTTGCCGTCCGGCCAGGAGTTTTGCCTCGGCATGGCGCCCGCAGCGGTGGTGGCCGCTGCCGGCATGTCCGGGGTGTCCATTGCCGCTGCCAGATGGTCCGCCATCTCCGGATTGAGATGGGATTTGCGGTTTTCGTCAGCCATTTTTCTTCCTTTCCACGATGAAATGAAGTCCAGGGAAGAGGCACTGGGGCCTCCGTGATTGCCGGAATGCCGGTACGTTCGTAAATGTCAGCGCTGTGAGGCACAGCAGCGCCGACGTGACTGGCTCGGTGTCGGGCAGCGGGGACGTCCCGGCCGCACGCGTCCGCCTATTCGAAGATCAGTGTGTCCATTGATCAACCATAGGCACCGGCCCGATGCCTGTGAACCCCCTTGCGCCGGTCGCGCGAACCGGTGCATGGCGTGGGCGGGAAACGCGGCGCACAGGTCCGCTGAAGCGCACGACGGCGGGAGGCGGGGTCCAGCCTCCGGGCGCCCGCGCCAGTGCCCGTGTCAGCTCCCGCGAAGGGGGCTAAGAACGGCCCCCGAAAACCCTCGCCGGAGCAGTGTCCGCCATCACATCCGGCGCCGTATTACGGCCGGAACGGTGTTCCAACGAACGGTTGTGGAAAAAGATTCGGTAACAGTGATCACAATCAGCATGCTTCCCAGTATTGACGCCGGAAAACGGGGAAAAACAACCTCGAAAAGTTGGTCTGAAACGTGCCCAAAAGGGTAGACAGTACGGCATCAGACGGGCGAACGCTACAAAATCGGCGTAAAATTGAAGGCCTGCCCGGAGCGGGGCAGCAAGTAGTCGCAAGCAAATGACCTCCACAGGAGCTGACCAAATGCCCACAGACCAAAGCAACACCGACTCTTCAGCAGGCGCCAGGAACGCCCGCGGAACCGACCCTGCAGCCCCTCTGGCTGCCAAGAAGCCGAGGCTGCTGCCGCGCCGCCGGCTCAAGGAATCTGACGTCAACGTGGTTAACCAGCCGATGCTGAAGAAAGCCCTCGGCGGCACCATCGTAGGCAACACCATGGAATGGTACGACGTAGGCGTTTTCGGCTACCTCATCACCACCATGGGCCCGGTCTTCCTGCCCGAGTCGGATCCGACAACGCAAACGCTGTTCCTGCTGGGAACTTTTGCCGCCACGTTCATTGCCCGCCCCCTGGGTGGCGTCGTCTTCGGCTGGCTCGGTGACAAGATCGGCCGCCAGAAGATCCTGGCCACCACGCTGATGATCATGGCCGCCAGCACCTTCGCCGTCGGCCTGCTGCCCGGATACGCGCAGATCGGCCTGTGGGCCGCGGCCCTGCTGGTGCTCCTCAAGCTGATCCAGGGCTTCTCCACCGGCGGTGAATACGCTGGTGCCACCACGTTCGTCAGCGAATATGCCGCCGACAAGCGCCGCGGCTTCTTCGCCAGCTTCCTCGACCTGGGCAGCTACATGGGCTTCGCCATCGGCGCCGCCTTGGTCTCTGTACTACAGCTGACCCTGGGCCAGGACACCATGGAGGACTGGGGCTGGCGCATCCCGTTCCTCGTTGCCGGTCCGCTGGGCCTGATTGCTGTCTATTTCCGTAGCAAGATCGAGGAATCCCCGCAGTTCCAGGCCACCCTGGACGCCCAGGAGGAGAACGCCAAGAACGCCACGGACGGCGACACCTCCGCCGCCAAGGGACCCGTCGGCATCGTCAAGGCCTACTGGCGCCCCATCCTGGTGGCCATGGTCGTCGTGGCCGCCGCAAATACCGCCGGTTACGCACTGACGTCCTACATGCCCACGTACCTGACCGCCTCCAAGGGCTACGACGAGGTCCACGGCACGCTGCTGACCATCCCCGTCCTGGTTGTGATGAGCCTCTGCATTCCGCTCACTGGCAAGCTGTCCGACCGGATCGGCCGCCGTCCCGTGCTCTGGATCGGCGCCGTGAGCACCATCGTCCTGGCCATCCCCGCATTCCTGCTGATCGGCGTCGGCGAGGTATGGTCCACGCTGGCCGGACTCGCGCTGGTCGCCTTCCCGGTGACCTTCTATGTGGCCAACCTGGCCTCCGCCCTTCCAGCACAGTTCCCCACGTCCAGCCGCTACGGAGCGATGGGCATTGCCTACAACTTCGCGGTGGCCATCTTTGGCGGCACCACTCCTTTCATCGTTGAGGCGCTGATCAAATCGACCGGCAACGACATGATGCCTGCTTACTACCTGATGGCCACCTCCCTGGTGGGCGCTGTGGCAATCTACTTCCTCAAGGAATCGGCCAACCGCCCGCTTCCGGGATCCATGCCCAGCGTGGACACCGAGGCGGAGGCCCGCGAACTCGTCAAGACCCAGGACGAGAACCCGCTGATCAACGTTGACGAACTTCCGTTCGACACCCACCCGCAGGACGGCGGCAAGGCCCCGGTCAACGCCTAACCGGCCAACTGTTCCGCTCCGTTACACGGACCGCCGTACCCATACCGGGTGCGGCGGTCCGAGCGTTTAAGGTTGAGTCGTCCGCAAAGCGGCCGGAAGCACGGAGGAGGTGGCACGGCATGGAACGAGTCCTGCAGCACGTGCGCGCCCTCCACAGGCTGGAGCCAGCGAACGCGGACCACCTCGCTGCGCTGCGGGTTGCCCTCAGCGTGGCCGTCCCGTCCCTGCTCCTGCTTGCCACGGGCCGGGCGGACCTCATCATCTACGCGGTCTTCGGCGCCCTGACCGGGATGTACGGCCGGTCAGAACCGCACCAGCTGCGGGTCCTCCACCAGTCCCAGGCAGCCCTGGTGCTCCTGGGCGGCGTCTCGGTGGGCGTGCTCCTGTCCGTCAACCACATCCATTCGTGGGCGCTGGTGGGCATCGAAGCCGCACTGGCGGGACTGGGCTCGCTCTACTCGGACCGCGTGCGGCTCAAGCCCAACGGCCCGTTCTTCGGCATCCTGGCCTTGGGCGCCTGCGCGTCGGTGCCCATGGCGGTCCCCTGGTACACCGCACTGCTGATCGCCCTGGGGTCAGCGGCGTTCGCGGTCCTGGTGGGATTCGCCGGGTGGGTCCGTCGGCGCCGGTGGCAGCGCGGGGCCGTCCGCATCCCCGCCGCGTCGCAGCCGGTGGACCGCCGCGCCATGCTGATCCACGCCGCCCGCTACGTGCTGGCCGTCGGTGCCGCCGGAACCATCGGCGTCCTCACCGGAAGCGGCCACCCGCACTGGGCCATGGCTGCCGCGGCTGTTCCGCTGGCCGGTGCGGACCTCCCCAGCAGCGTCCGCCGCGGCATCCACCGCATCGTGGGGACGTTCGTGGGGCTGGCCGTGACCGCCGTCGTGATTATTCCCGCCCCCTGGACGCTGCCCGGACTGTTCCCCGGGCAGCAGGCAGTGGTCCTGGCACTGCTGGTGATCCTGTTCCAGTTCACCACCGAGCTGTTCATGACGCGGCACTACGGCCTGGCCATGGTGTCCTTCACGCCGGTGATCCTGTTGATGACCCAGCTCGCGGCACCCGCGGATCCCGGCGTCCTGATCCTGGAGCGCGCCATCGAGACCCTGGTGGGCGCGCTGATGGGCATCGCCGTTGTGGTGGCCGTCCGCCGGCGGGGGTCACGCTCCCCCGCGCTCCTCCTGGGGCTTGCGCGGCGGCCCCGCCATTAGCCTGGGCGGAGCGATCCGGGCCAGGGCTGCCACCACCTTGTAGCGCTTGGACGGGATGGAGACGGCTTTGCCCTTGGCGTTGTCCGCCAGCCCCTCCCGCACCACGCGCTCGGCCGTCAACCAGGTCCACTTCGGTGCCACGGACTTGTCCATCCCCATCCGGTCGTGGAACTCGGTGTGCGTAAAACCCGGGCACACCGCCGTCACTTTGATGCCGCGGGTCCGGTAGGCCAGGTTGGCCCAGCGGCTGAAGCTCAGCAGCCACGCCTTGGCCGCCGAGTAGGTTCCGCGTGGAAGGAAGGCGGCGATGCTGGCCACGTTGATGATCCGGCCTTCGCCACGGTCCAGCATGCCCTTGAGCGCGGCGTGCGAGAGCACCAGTGCGGTTTCGGCGTGCAGCTTCAGGTGCCTCTTCTCCTCCTCCACGGGGTTGTCCTCGAAGTTGTGCAGCAGCCCGATGCCCGCGTTGTTGACCAGGATGCCCACCGGGCGCTGCGGATCGGAGAGGCGTTCGACGACGGCGGCCACGTCGGCGTCGTCCGTCAGGTCGGCGGGGAGCACCTCAGCGGTTGTTCCGTACCGCCGTTCCAGCTCCGCGGCAGCTTCCTCGAGGCGGCTCCTGTTGCGGGCCACCAGCACCAGGTGGCAGCCCTCGGCAGCGAGTTGGCGGGCAAACTCGGCGCCCAGTCCTGCGCTGGCGCCGGTAACCAGGGCAGTGGTCCGTAAAGTGGTCTGCGTCATACAGCCAGCCTAGCCACCGCTGCCCCTACTTGGCTCCGTCATTCTCCTCACTACTTCCTGCGAATAGTGCCAGCGGGTTGGCCAGGCGGCCGGCCATCTGCAGGCCTCCGGACGGATCCGTGAGGTCCAGCATCTGCTGGTTGTTCCGCAGCTGCAGGCGGTTCAGGCAGGACAGCTCAAAGTCGGCAGCGAAGAGGTCGTGCCGCGCGAACTGTCCGGCCAGCTCCGGGTGCTGTGCCTGGTAGTCCCGCACGGCGTCGGCGGCGGTACGCCAGAAGGTTTCCTGCGGAAGCGTCCCATCGTCGTCGAGCAGTGCCGCGAGGAAGCGGAAGATGCAGTCGAAAATGTCGGTGAAGATGGCCAGCACCTTTTCGCCGTCGGGGATGTCCGCCCGGATCCGGGAAACCTCCTCCGGGAGTTTTAGCCGGTCGCCCATCACCACGATCTCTTCGGCGATGTCCTTCATGATGGCCCGCACCGGAACACCGTCCTCAAGGACCAGGATGACGTTCTCGCCGTGCGGCATGAAGGCGAGCTCGTAGTTGTAGAGGCAGTGCACCAGCGGCACCATGTACGCCTCGAAGTAGCGGCGCAGCCAGTCCTCCGGGGCCAGGCCGGAGCGCTCGATCAGGGCGGAGACCATGGGCTTTCCGGCGGAATCCACGTGCAGCAGCGCGGCCATGGTGGTCAGCTGCTGCCCGTCTTCCAGGAGCGGCAGCGGGCTTTCCCGCCACAGGGCAGAGAGCATCTTCCGGTACGGCGAGCCGCTGGCTGACGCGGCCTCGTAGGTCCTGTTGTGATAGCCGATGGCCGCGATTTCGCCGATCATGGTGAAGCCGCGCTGTTGCATTGCGGGGTCGGCGGTGATCAGCTTCCGGAGCCAGTCGTTGATGGCCGGCGTGGCCTTCATGTACTGGGGTGAGAGGCCGCGCATGAACCCCATGTTCAGCACGGACATGGCGGTCTTCACGTACGTCCGGGCCGGGGCGCTGGTGTTGAAGAACGTCCTGATGGACTGCTGGGCCTGGTAGGAATCGGTTCCGGTTCCCAGGTAGACGATGCGCTGCCGGGCGATTTCAGCCGCGAAGGTGACCGTGAGCTTGTTCTCCCACTGCCAGGGGTGGACCGGCATGAAGAAGTACTGGTCCGGGTCCAGGCCCTGCAGCAGCAGTTCGCTGGTGAAGCTGCCGGCCAGCGGGCCCAGTTCGGCGTCGAGGTGCGCGGTGTAGTCCAGACCGCTGCTGGTGCTCACCACGGCGTGGCTGCGGTGCACGGCGATCCATTCCAGCAGCACGGGCGCCCCGGTTTCCGGTGCAAAAGCCAGGTAGTCGCTGACGCCGAACCCCAGCCGGCCGTTGTTGGCCACGAAGCAGGGGTGGCCTTCGGTCATGCTCCGCTCGATTGCCTGGAAGTCGGCGGCGATGTCCTGCCCGCCCGTCACCCCGGCGGCCAGTTCCCCGGCGGAGGGCTGGCCGGCCCATTGCTTGTAGGCATGGCTGGCCAGGGTGCTGCTGACCTCCTCCAGGTAGACCGGGAGCATCTGCAGGTTGATGCCGAGGGTCTCGTGGAACAGTGTGATGAACTCCAGCACGTCCAGCGGCGCTTCGGTGCCGTCCTGGACGTGCCGGATGGAATCGGGGCTGATGGACCAGTGCTCCAGCTCCAGGATCTTGGCGGTGAACAGGTACTCGTGGGAGCCGTCGGCGCTGGCCAGGCGGTAGGTGGTGGCCTCCGGGGCGCCAGGCACGGGCTCGGGTGTGAGGATCCGTTCGTGCGAGAACTCGGCGAGCGCCTTGCGGAGCAGGTGCCTGTTGGCGGCATCCCACCGGTCTCCTTCGAGGTGGGGCGCTGCGGCGGCGGTGGCGGTTGATTCGAGCTGGACGGTCATAGTGCTGCGGCTCCCTGCAGGGCTTCGGGGCGGGTGGATTCCATACGGGCGGAGGGTTCCAGGGTGGGAAGGGTTGCGCGGGCGGCGAGGTAGGCGGCCCGGGTGCAGAAGCTCAGCAGCGCATCCTTGTCCGGCAGCCCCACCACTCCCGAGGGCAGGAACCCGAACCGTTCGTTGAGGGCGTGGATTTTCGTGTTGCGGGCGTCCGGCTCCACCACGATGCGCTCCACCTCGGGCCTGGCGAAGAGCCGGGCCAGGACGGCATCCATGACTGCGGTGGTGTAGCCCGGCTCCGGAACGCCCGATGGCGGGGCCACCAGCAGGTGCATCCCTGCGTCGCCGGGAAGGACCGGGTAGGCGTCGGCCAGCGGTGAGGACGCCGGAAGGTACTCCTCCATCAGGAAGGCGGGGACGCCGCCGTCGAGCCCCAGGAGGGCGTGGTGGTGGCCGCTCGCCTGGATCTTCGCGTATTCGTCAATGACGCCGGCCTCGGTGGCGGACAGCATTCCCCAGAACGAGGCGTACGGCTGGGTGACCCAGCTGTGCAGGAGGGGTGCGTCCGTCACCGGGTCCACGCACCGGAACGTGAACCTCATGCCGGCACCTCCACGGATACATTCCCCGCTGCCGGGTCCGGCTGCCCAACCGGGACGGTGAGCGGCGCCCCGAACTGCTGGAAGGCGATGCTGCGTTCCACCGCGTATATCTCGCGGCCGGTCATTTCCCGGAGGATGCAGGAGTTGCGGTAGGCGCCCATGCCCAGGTCCGGGGTGACGAACCCGTGGGTGTGCAGTTCGGCGTTCTGGACGAAAATCTCGCCCGGTTCAACGCCGGTGCTGTAGTTCCGGTCCACGGCGAAGCGGCCGGAACCGTCCCGGGCAATCCGGTCCTGTACCCCGGTGAGGAACGCGGGTTCGCGGTAGCCGTACCCGGTGGCCAGCACCACGGCCTCGCTGTCCAGGGTGTAGGAGGCGCCCTGTTCGCCGTGCTCCAGGTGCAGCCGGTGGGTCCCGGCGGCCGCGTCCCATTCGGCGGCCGTCAGCGTGGAGTGGGTGAGCAGCTGGGTGTCCACCATGCCGGACAGGCTCCTGGTGTAGAGGAGGTCGTAGATGGCATCGATCAGGTCCGAGTTGATGCCCTTGTAGAGGTTTTTCTGGGTTTTGTTCAGGTGGTCGCGCTGCTCCGGCGGGAGGCCATGGAAGTAGTCCACGTATTCCGGCGAGGTCATCTCCAAGGTCAGCTTGGTGTACTCCAGCGGGAAGAACCTGCCCGAGCGGGTCACCCAGTTCAGCTGGTACCCGTGCGCGTCCGCTTCCTGCAGCAGTTCGTAATAGATCTCCGCCGCGCTTTGGCCGCTCCCCAGAATGGTGATGCTGCGCTGCCGCTGCAGTTCGACTTTCCGGGCCAGGTACTCGGCGTTGTGGAAGGCCACTCCCCCGTTTCCGGCGGCCGCACCCGCCACGATGCCTTGGGCGGCCGCCGGAACGTACGCGGAGGTGCCGGTGCCCAGCACCAGCCGCCGCGCGTAAAGCACCTCCGGCCCGTCCGGACCTGATACGGAGAGCCGGTATACGCCGTCGTCGTACGCCAACTCCTGCACTGCCGTGCCGAAACGCACCGACGGCAACTGCCCGGCAACCCACTGGCAGTACTGGTTGAACTCGGCACGCAGCGGGTAGAAGTTTTCCCTGATGTAGAAGCGGTAGAGCCGGCCGGTCTGCTTCAGGAAGTTCAGGAACGAATAGGGCGAGGTGGGGTCAGCCATGGTCACCAGGTCAGCCATGAAGGGAACCTGCAGGTGCGCGGGTTCGAGCATCATGCCGGGGTGCCAGTCGAAGGAATCGCGCTGTTCGAGGAAGATGCCGTTGAGGCCTTCCACGGGTTCTGTGAGGGCGGCGAGGCCCAGGTTGAAGGGCCCGACGCCGATCGCGGCGAAGTCGAAGATGGTGCTGTTGGTGGGGGTGCTCATGCGGTGGTTTCCTTCTGCAGGAGTCCGGCGCCGGTGCCGCGCAGGAGGGTGATGATGTCCGTGATGTCTTCGAGGGTGGCCTCGGCGTTGAGGAGCGTGAACTTGAGGTAGTGGCGTCCGCCCACCTTGGTGCCGGCCACCACGGCTTTGCCGGAGGCGAAGACGGCCGCCCGGATGGCGGGGTTAAGGGCATCGGCGTCCTCGTCGGAGAGGCGTGCGCCGGATTCCAGCACAGGGCGGTAGCGGAATACCAGGGTGCTCAGCTGCGGGGCGGCGGCAAGCTCGAAATCGTGGTCGGCTTCGAGGACCGAACCCACGCGGGCGGCGAGGTCGATGGCCTCGTCGAAGAGCGCGCCGATGGCATCCGCCCCCATGATGCGCAGGGTAAGCCAGAGCTTCAGGGCGTCGAAGCGGCGGGTGGTCTGGATGCTCTTGTCCACCTGGTTGGGGATGTCCGCCAGGGCGGCGCTCTCCGGGTTCAGGTAATCGGCGTAGTAGGTGATGTGGCGCAGCATCGCCGCTTCCCGGACCAGCAGGGCGCTGGAGCTGACGGGCTGGAAGAAGGTCTTGTGGAAGTCGACGGTGACCGAGTCCGCGAGGCCTGAGCCGTCCAGCAAATGCCGGTACCGGCCGGAGACCATCAGGCCGCCGCCGTATGCGGCGTCGATGTGGAACCAGGCACCGTAGGCACGGGCCAGGGCGGCGAGCTCTGCGAGCGGGTCCACCGCGCCGAAGTCCGTTGTCCCGGCCGTTGCCACTACGGCCATGGCGGTCAGGCCGGCGTCGTGGGCTTCCGCCATGGCCGCCGCAAGTGCCGCCGGGTCCATCCGGTGGTCCGCGGAGCACGGGACGGTGATGACGGCGTCAAACCCGAGGCCCAGCATGGAGGCGGACTTCTGGACGCTGAAGTGGCTGTCCTCGGACGTGAAGATGCGCAGGGTATCCAGCAGTGCCGGGAGGCGGAGGGATACCCGTGCAGGGTCCTGGCGGAGGCCGGCCACGGCGTGGTTCCGTGCGATGAGCAGGGCCTGGAGGTTGGACTGGCTGCCTCCGGACGTGAAGATGCCGTCCGCCGAGTCACCGAGGTGCAGCCGTTCGGCCGCCCAGTCGATGAGGCGCCGTTCGATCATGGTGGCACCGGCGCTCTGGTCCCAGGTGTCCAGCGAGGAGTTCACGGCGGACAGGATGGCCTCACCCACCAGCGCCGGGATCACCACGGGGCAGTTGAGGTGGGCGGCGTACTTGGGGTCGTGGAAATAGACGGCGTCACGCAGGTAGACGTCCTCAAGTTCCTGCAGTGCCGCGGCGGTGTCCGGCAGGGGGGTGTCCAGGTCAACTGCGCCCACGCGGTCCCGCATTTCGGCGGGCCCGACGCCGGTGAACGGCCGGGTGGTCCGCTCCAGCTTGGTTGCCACGGTAGTGACGCCCTGCAGCACCTGCGCAACGTACCGGGGTGAGTTCCGGGCATTGAAGAGGTGGTTGGTTGCCCCGAGGGCCAGTTCCACGCGCGAGCCGAAATCCTGCCCCGGAGGAACTGTGTTGTCCAGGTCCTGGCGGGGCACATCGGGGCGGGTGGAGTGGTCCACTTGCGTCTCATCGAGTCGGGGCATCAGCGGCACGGGTCTTCCTTCGGTCAGCAATTTGGGGGCGTTGCGTAGGTAAGCCTTACTTAGGATGCCCTTTTAATCAAACTTTTGTGCCCTATTTCTCTTTCGCCCCGGAATGACAGGGTTTCCAAGATGTGCAGAAGGTCATTGACTGGCGCCGAAGCGGGCCCATGGTGCACAATTCACGCCCCGCCAGCAACGCGGGGGCGGCCGCGGACGGGAATGTCCGGCTTGTCACACCTTTAGTAAGCATGCTTTGCTTGTGGGGATAAATGACCTCCGCAAGCAGTTCGCGGCGGGGCTGGAAGAGCAGCCTCGTGAAGAAGCCCAAGGATGAACATCGCATGACCACCGCAACGGAACACCGTCTGGCCGCGTCCGGGGAACGCACAGAGCCAGCCGGCAGCACAGCCCAGCCACTGGACCTGGGGCTCCTGGTCACCCTCAATTCGCGCATGCATTGCCGCACGCCGATGCAGCGGCTCGATCCGCTGGACCTGCCCGTCAGGCAGCCTGTTTACGTCGACGAAAGCGGGGTGCTGCCCGCCGACCCGGCCTCACCGGCCGAAACCGTCGTCACGTACCGCTGCGCCTGCGGCTTCACCCTCGACGATCCCGCCTTCAGCGCCACGGTCAGCGACCAGGCCCTGGCCAGCTGACGCAGGAATGACCGCAGTCCCGCCATGCAGCGGGACCGGCTCCCACCAGCTGTAGCGCTACGGCGAACCCAGGCCGCTCCCGCCCACGCGGCTCCCGTGGCGGCAGCTGAAGAACTGCCGCACTATCCCTCCGGCCAGTCGACGAACTGCTCGTACCCTTCGTGCTTGCGGAGGTAGCTGGAGATGAAGGGGCAGTGCGGGATGACGCGTTTGCCGGTCGCCACAACGTCGTCCAGGGCGAAATGCGCCAGCACCTTGCCGAGGCCCCGGCCTTCGAAGTCCTGGCCTGTCTCGGTGTGGGTGAAGTCGATGTGGCCCGGCAGGTCCCGGAAGAAGGACTGCACGGCGAGCCTGCCGCCCACCAGCAGTTCATACCGGTGCTCCGCGTCGTTGCGCCGCAGCGTGACATCGGGGGCGAACCTATCCTCGGTGGACAACGTGTTCTCGGTCATGGTTCGACACTGGCACTACTTCACCCCCGTGGCAATGCCCTTCCGCCCCCTCCTGCGCCCGGCACGCCCGCGCGTACCAGCGGCGGCCGTTTTGCGCCCAGGGACAGGACTCCGCCAGGGCACCGCACCGAGGATCAGCTGGGTGAGGGCAAAGAAGGCAGCCCCGGTTCCCAGCAGGGCGAGGGTGAGGCCGCCCAGCGCTGCATCCGCCACCGGAAGGAAGACCACCACGACGGCGGCGCCCACCGCGGCGGGCTTGGTGCCGGAGCCCGGAGCCGCCGTCGGGGTGTCCTCGAGGCGCCCGAAGGCGGCGATGACGGGCAGCAGCAGGAGCAGCAGTGCCGGCAGGACCACGGCGCGCGCCCACCACCACCCGGGCGTTCCCGACTCCGGTTTCGGGACGGGCGCAAGCAGCAGCAGGCCGGACATGGCCGCCAGCAGGGGCAGGTGCCAGAGATACACCGTGAGGGACCTGGCACCGGCGGTCTGCAGCATCCGGCTGAGCCACGGCCACGACGCCACCCCTTCCAGGACCGGCCGCGCCGCCTCCATCAGGGCCGCCTGGGACACGCCCAGCAGCAGGAGGGCCAGGTTGGGCGGGTTGAGGTTCACCAGCATGTTCCCGGGGTAGAGCCCCAGGCCCGTCACGGCGCCCAGGAGGACATTCGCTGCCAAGGTCACCGCTGCCAGACCGGAGCGTGAGAGCCCTGCCAGTTTGCCGTCGGCGACGAGGAAGCCCAGCTGCTGGACGGCGCACCACAGGAAGAGCAGGTTGATGTTGGCCAGGAGTGGCAGGGTGCCGCGCAGGCAATCGACAGCCACCACCAGCGCAGTGAGCAGGAGGAAGGTCCGCCATGGGGCACGGGCGTGGAACGCGGCAAGCAGGGGAATGTTCAGCTGCGCGGCGAGGTATGCGGCCAGGAACCACAGCGGCATTCCTGCCCCGGCTGCCATCAGCTCGATGACCTGGGGATGCACACCGAGCAGTTGGGCCGCGCCGAGCCCCAGGAACATCACGGCCAGCAGGGCCGTGGCGGGCCTGACCAGCCGCAGCAGGCGTGCCCGGATGAACAGGGCAGCCGTGCCACCGTTTGCCGACAGCCGCCGCCAGGACTCCAGGCCTGTCATCCCGCCGGTCACGAAGAACAGCGGCATCACCATGAAGATCCAGATGACGGGTTCGAACCAGTGCTGCTCAGCGAGGGTGTTTTGCGTGGTCACCGTCCCGTCGGCGTGCAGCACGGGGCTGACCATCATGCAATGGCCCACCACCACCAGGGCCAGGCAGGCGAACCGGACAAGGTCGATCACCGGATCACGGCCCGCCGCGCCCGCCGTCCCCGCCCGGAGGCTTCCGTTCAGGCCGCCGGCGGTACCCACCGTGCACCCCGGAGCGTTCCGGCCCTGTTCACAGCACTATTGTGCGCCCGCCAGCAGGGGCGGAGAAGGATTGAGCGGCGCGGCAGGTGTAAAAGTGCCGCGCAATTGGAGTGGCAAGCAGCTAGAGAGCCACAGCCAGTACGCCGAGGACGACGGCGAGCAGCGGCGTGGCGCCCTGGGTTGCGGCCGCCCGGAGGTACTTGCGCCCGGACAGGGCCAGGACCAGCGCCGCCAGCAGCATTGAGCCGCAGCTGGCGAAGATGAGGGTCCAGCCGGCAACGTCCTGCGCCGAGCCGTCGGCGCCGACAGCCACCAGGCCTATGCCAATGAGGGCTCCAACGGCCAGGAACAGGTTATAGAAGCCCTGGTTGTAGGCCAGTGACTTGGTGATCTCCGCGTTTTCCTGGGACTCGATGCTGAAACGCTTCCACGTTGCCGGTTTGGTCCAGGTCACGGATTCCATCGTGAAGATGAAGACGTGCAGCGCGGCAGCAAGGAACGCGAAAAGGAGGGAGGCCAGGATCATGGCTCGATCCTAGCCTCCCTCCCCTGTGTTTCTTCGCGTCTGGGACCTAGCGGCTCAGCGTGGCCAGCGTGGCGCCGGCGAACTCTCCGGCGGACCGGTTCCAGTGGCCCAGGAGCGACTGCAGGTTTTCACCGTCGGCGCGGTGAACCGGGAGTTGCTCCTGCAGGGTGGCCAGCACCCCGGTGCGCAGCTCGGTGTTGAAGTTGACCTTGCCAACATTCATGGCCGCGGCCTTCACCAGCTCTTCGGCCGGAATACCGGACGCGCCGTGCAGGACCAGCGGAAGGTGGGTCCGCACGGCGATGTCCTGCAGCACGTCCCAGCGCAGCAACGGCTCGCCCTTGTATTTGCCATGGACATTGCCCACGGCGACGGCGAGGAGCTGGGCACCGGTACGGGTCACGAAGTCCTCCACCTGTGCGGAGTCCGTCAGCCCTGCCACGGCAACGCCGGACTGGTCTTCAGGCTCGTCGGCCGAGAACGCACGGTCCTCGTCGCCCGCCAGGCCGCCGAGCTCGGCTTCCAGCACCACATCGGGGTGCCCGTTGGCTGCCAGCATTTCCCGGGCGGCCACCACCAGGGCGATGTTCTCCTCGTAAGGCAAGGAGGAACCGTCGGCGAGCACCGAATCCGCCCCCGCCGCAACGGCGTCGGCCATCACTGCCAGGTCCGTGGCGTGGTCAAGCTGCACCGCGACCGGCACGGAGGCCGCATCCGCCAGTCCCCGGAGGGCCGCGATGAGGCGGAGCCCGTTGGGGGTGGCGGCCGTCTTGGGGGCCACCAGCAGGATGACGCCGCGGCCGGATTCCTCGGCCGCGCCCACCACAGCCAGGGCGGTGGTGAAGTCGTAGCAGGTGAAGGCGGGAACAGCGGAGCCCTGCTGCAGCGCGGAGGTGACCAGGTGGTCGAGTCGGGTGCGCATCAGACGCCCAGGCCTCCCACCAGGATCCAGGCCACGAAGGTCAGTGCGAAGCCGGCCAGGCCCAGTACCGTGGTGAGCACGGTCCAGGTCTTGAGGCCGTCGGAGACGGTGAGTCCGTAGTAACGCACCACGGTCCAGAAGCCGGCGTCGGTGACGTGGGACAGGCCCAGTGCGCCGAAACCGATGGCGATCACGATGACGGCGATCTGCGCCGGGCTGTAACCGCCCTCCATGACGGCGGAGGTCAGCAGGCCGGTGGTGGTCACGATGGCCACGGTGGCCGAACCCTGGGCGGCACGCAGTGCCAGCGAGATCACGAAGCCGAGTGCAATGACGGGCAGGCCGATGTGGTCCAGGGTCTGGGACAGTGCTGCGCCGATGCCGGAGGTCCGGAGGACTTCACCGAACACGCCGCCGGCGGCAACCACCATCAGGATGGACGCGATGGGAGGCAGTGCGCCTTCGAAGATCTCACCGGTTTCCTTCAGCGACCAGTTGCGGCGGACGGCCAGCAGGAAGAAGGAGAGCGCCACGGCCACCAGGAGGGCGAAGAACGGGTTGCCGATGAAGGCAGCCAGGCCGTACCAGGAGTTGTCCTTGGGGATGGTGAGCGTGCCCAGGGTGCCGAGGAGGATCTGCACGATGGGGGCGGCGATGAGGAAGATGATCAGGCCGGGACGGGGCGGAGCGATGGCGGACGCGCCGGGGCCGTCGTGGCCCACCTTGACCAGCGAGTCGGAGCCGAACTCCTCAACCTGGGCCTTGACCGAAGGCAGGAGTTCGTATTCCTTGCGGTTCATGATGCTGGCCACCCAGTAGGACAGGAAGCCGAGGGGAATGCAGATGGCCAGCGAGATCAGCGTGATCAGTCCGATGTCCGCGCCAAAGACGCCGGCGCCGGCAACGATGCCGGGGTGCGGCGGGACGGCAACGTGGATGGAGAGCATGATGCCGGCCATGGGCAGGCCGAACTTGACCGGGTGGACCTTGGCGATCTTGGCGAAGGCGTAGACGATCGGCACCAGGACGATGACGCCCACCTCGAAGAACACGGGGATGGCCACGAGGAAGCCGACGGCGGTAAGGGCCACTGCGACGCGCTTGGCACCGAGTTTGTCGGTGAAGTGTGCGGCCAGCGACTGCACGCCGCCGGAGACCTCAATCATCCGGCCCAGCACGGCGCCGAGGGCGATCAGCAGAGCCACCTTGCCCATGGTGCTGCCCACGCCGTTGGCCACAACGGTGAACACATCCTTGAGCGGGATCTGGGAGGCCACGGCCACCAGGATGCTGACGGTCAGCAGGGCCACGAAGGCCTGGATCTTGAAGCGGATGATCATCACCAGCAGCAGGGCGATGCCAAGCGCTGCGATGGTCAGCAGCAGCGGGGTGCCGAGCTCAACTGCGGGTTTGATGGCCGGGGCGTCGGCCGCCCGCACCATCAGCGGGCTAATGAGGTGGTTCACGATGGGTGTCTCCTTTGACGTGCCAGTCTTCCAGAAGACGGGCAATAAGGCGCCGGTTGTTTCTAAGGGGAGTAACGCGAGAGGTACGACGGCGGCGGAGGGGGGACCGCCGCCGTCGTACGTTTTGGGGAGGGTGCTGCCGGTTGGTACTTAGTTGGTGCGCTTGGCGGGGGCTACCACCTTGATGACTGCGGAGTCATCGGCGGCGGCGAGGCCCTGGGCCTGGCCCAGCAGGTAGAGCTGCTCCGCGGCGGCGGCAACCGGGGCTGCCAGGCCGGCGGCGCGGGTGGCCTTGCCCACGATGCCCATGTCCTTGACGAAGATGTCCAGGCGGGAGAGGACCTCGGCGCCTTCCTCGTTGTAGGCCTCAAGGATGCGCGGGCCGCGGTTGGAGAGCATGAAGGAACCTGCCGCGCCGGCTTCGAGGGCGGCGAGGGTCTTGGCCTGGTCCAGGCCGAGCGCGTCCGCCAGGGCCAGGGCCTCGGCGGCGGCCGCGATGTGGACGCCGCAGAGGAGCTGGTTGACGGTCTTCAGGGCCTGGCCGTCGCCGGGCTTGTCGCCCACCACAGTGAGGGTAGAGGCCAGCAGTTCCAGCGCGGGAGCCGCCTTTTCGCGGGCTTCGGGGGAAGCACCGACGACGATCAGCAGGTCGCCTTCGCCGGCACGCTTGGGTCCGCCGGAGAGCGGCGCGTCAACGAGCTCGACGCCGTAGGCAGCCAGCTTTTCGACCGTGGCGGGGATGGCTTCGGTGCCAACGGTGCTGCCGAGGATGACCACGGCGCCCGGCTCGAGGACGGAGGCCACGCCGTTTTCGCCGAAGAGGACGTCGTTGAGCTGTTCGCCGTTGCGGACGGCGAGGAGCACCGCGTCGGCACCCTTGGCTGCCTCGCGGGCGGTGCCGAAGGTGGCAATGCCGGCTTCTTCAGCGAGCTTCAGGCGGGGTTCGGCGATGTCGAAGCCGTGCACGGTCAGCTGCGAGGCGAGGCGGGTGGCCATGGGCAGGCCCATGGCGCCAAGGCCCAGGACGGTAACGGTGTAATTGCTGGTCATGGTGTTTCTCCGTTGAATTTTTGCGGCGCTGGTGGGGATTAGAAGGTGTTGCTGAGTTTTCGGGTGACCTGGGCCAGGGAGTCGTCGTCGCCCACGTTGCCGGCGAAGACGATGTAGGGGATGCCCTTGGCGGGCCCGTCCACTGGTTCCCAGAGGGAGACGATGCCCGGCAGCATGGGTCCGCGGACAATGCCGTGGCGGATTTCCAGGCCGTGGGCTGCGACGTCCGAGGAGGTGATGCCGCCCTTGGCGATGACGAACCGCGGCGGGAAGGTCTTCAGGGTGCGGTTGACCACGGCGACGACGGCGGCGGACACGGTGCGTGCGATCCGCAGGCTTTCGGCGGCGTCGTCGGTCTTGATCAGGAGCCGGCTGGTGTGCACGATGACGTCGCCGCCGCGGAGGGCCTCGACCACGGCGTCCACGGTCTGGTCCAGGTGGGCCACGGCTTCGGTTTCGGCTGCAAGAAGCTTCTCGACGTCGATCTCGATGATGCTTGCGGAGCTGTGTTCGGCCGTGAGGACGTTCAACTGGCGGGTGGTGACGCCCACGTGCGAGCCCACCACGATCAGGCCGCCGGCGGTGGAGGGCGTGTTGCCTTCGTAAGCTTCCTCGGCAGTCAGGGCTGTGCGGACTTCCTGGCCGATGCGGCCGCGGACGAACGGCGGGCCGACGCGGTAGAGGAGTTTCTTGCCGCGGCGCTCGGCTTCTTCCAGGCCGAGTGCCAGTGCGCGGAAGTCGTTCTCGGTGACGATGTCCGCCACGATCGGGGTGGAGTTGGTGGCGCCCTCGATGGCGTCGGCGATGGCCTTGGCGGAGATGGCGGGGTCCTGGGCGGCGGAGCCGGCGCGGATGGTGTTCAGGTCCAGGACGATGACGGAGTCAGCGGTGAACCGGCCCCTGGACTTTTCCTCCACATACGCCGCCATGACGGATGTGCTGAAGCCGAAGCTGGCGTCCTTGGCGAACTCGGTCTCCGAGACCGGGACCAGGGTGCCGGCGGTTTCACCCGTGCCGCGCATGTAGTGGACGCCGCCGATGGTGAGGCGGCCGGCGTCGGGGAACGCGGGAACCAGCACGACGCCGTCGGTGGCTTCACCGCTTACCTCGCTGACCGTGGCGGCGATGACGTCCGGCTCCAGCGGGTAGTGGCCGCGGAGGGTGGAGTCGCTGCGGCTGACGAATGCGAGCCGCAGGCCTGAATCGGCGCTGGAACCGGCGGCGGTGAGGGCGTTGCGGACCACTTCCTCGTTACGGGCGGCGGCTTCGGCCGGGTCCAGGCTGCGGGTGTTGGTCAGGACGTAGACCGCCGGCTTGGACTGGCTGAAGGCCCAGGCGAAATCCTCGACGTCCCACTGGGTGAGCACGGGCAGGTCTGCCACGGACTGCGTTCCGGTGGGGTCGTCGTCGAGCACTACCAGGACGCGGGGAGTCTCCGCGTTGGAAGCGGCCAGGGTGCTGGCAACCAGGGCTGCGGGGATGGGGAAGTCCGCGGGATAGGCGGCCAGGACGTCTGCTTCAAGCGTCACAGTGCACTCCGTTGTGTTGCGATCCGGGGGCCGGATCAAGGTGTAAATGAATCTGTAAGATGTCTGACATCTTGCATTTGAATGCTAGTGTGGCACACGACATAAAAGACGCGCAAGTAGACTTGTCAGACATATCCGCCGGGTAGACGCCCACGGCAGGAATCGGGGGAACCATGGCAAGGAAGTCGTTGGTTGGCGTTGTGGCCGACGAACTGCTGGACCGCATCATCGACGGCGAATTTCCGCCGGGATCAACGGTCCCCGGCGAGCACGAACTCAGTGCCCGGCATGAGGTAAGCCGGATGACGGTCCGTGAGGCAATGAAGACGCTCCAGGCGCAGCAGATCCTCAGCGTTGAGCGTGGCCGGGGCACCTTCGTGAACCCGCTGAACCGGTGGACGTCACTTGAGGCCGTGCTCCGCGCGGCGTCGGAGGGCAAGAACGAAGCCGAGGCTTCGGTACAGCTCATCGAACTCCGCCGCATGCTGGAAACCGGAGCCTGCGAGCTGGCTGCGGGCCGGATCTCCGAGGTGGACACCGAATCCCTGTTCGCCTACATTGCGGCGATGAAGGCCGCCCACGCCATCAACGACGTTACGTCCTTCGTCGAAGCCGACCTCGCCTTCCACGACGTCATCCTGCGCGCGTCCGGCAACGTGTTCGTCTCCGTGCTCTTTGAGCCGCTGCACCGTGTCTTGGAAAAGCGCCGCGCCGAAACATCTGCCGTTCCGGCCATCCAGGAGCACGCCATCGGCCACCACCAGAACATCGCGGAGGCCCTGCAGTCAGGCGACGCCACCCGCTCCCGGCTGGCCATGGATGCCCACATGCAGCAGACGCTGGACGACCTGAAGAACCTGGTGCTCCCGGCCAAATAGCCGGCCACTTAGGGATTGCAACGGCCGGTCGGGGCTGGATGGCCGGGCGGGAGCGGCTTGCCGGGCCGGACTGCATTTCCCCGGCGACTAGCTTGCCGGCGGGGCCGTTGTTCCGCGGACCACCAGTTCGGTGGCCACCTCCAAAGCTGCAGGCACCGCCCCATGGCCGTCCTGCTGCTCGATGAGCATTCCCACGGCCATGGTGGCCAGCTGGGCCAGGGGCTGCCTGACGGTGGTGAGCGGCGGCGAAGTCAGCGCGGCCTGGGCGATGTCGTCAAACCCCACGATGCTGAGGTCCCCGGGTACCTGCAGCCAGCGCTGCGCCGCCGCATTCATCACACCCAGGGCCTGCAGGTCACTGCCAGTGAAGATGGCCGTGGGCCGCTCTGGCAGATCGAGGAGGTCGGCGCCGAGGCGCATGCCTGACTCGATACTGAAGTCACCGTCCCGGACAAGCTCCGGCAGGACCGGCAGGCCGGCCTCGTGCAGGGCGGCCGCGTATGCCGCGTACCGCGCCCGGCCGTGCCCCGGGCTGTGCTTGCGTCCGGTGATGATTCCGATCCGGCGATGCCCCTGGGACAGGAGATGCCCGACGGCGGCGAGCGCCCCGGAGAACGACGCCGGGCTGACGCTGGGGATATCCAGGCCTTCGGTCCCCTCGGGGTCGATGGCGACGGCCGGGATCTTCAGCGACCGCACCAGGGTGACCAGGCGTGAGCCGCTGCGCGGCGCCAGCAGCATGACCCCGTCCAGGCGGTTCGCCGAGGGTTCACGCAGCTTGCGCCAGCGGTCTGCACTGACATGCTCGGCCCGGACGTACGCCACCGCATATCCCAGCCGGTCCGCCGCGGCCTCCACGCCTTCCATGGTGGCCAGGACCCAGGGCGAATCGAAGTTGTTGACCACCAGCTGCAGCATCCCGGGCTGGGCCGCCGCGGCGTTCCGTTTGGAATAGTCCAGCTCATCCAAGGCCAGCTGCACCTTGGCGCGGGTGGCGTCCGAGACATGGGTGCGGCCGTTGAGGACCTTGGAGACGGTGGGTACGGATACCCCTGCGGCGGCCGCAACGTCTGCGATCTTGGGACGCGGGGTGGCGGTCAACGGGGCAGTCCTTGGGGTCATATGGTTGCGGCGGCGAGCTGCGGGGCAGTAGCCCGGCGAACGGGCGCCGTGTCCACGCGCACGGGTCCCACGATAACACTGCCGCCTTCCTGCGATCCCAGCGGCGACGTGGCAAAAATCCCCAGTTCCGCGCCGATCCACTTCCCCTGCACGACGCCGAAGTTCCAGCCCTGGACCTCCCACGGCTCCCCGGGACCCAGGCGCCAGGCAAAGGTGGACCGGGGCGTCCCGTCGGTCCGGATCTGCAGCTCCACGCGGGAAGCCGGGAGGGAAATGCTGCGGCTGGGCGCCTGCTCCGACGGGCCCACTCCCCCGGTTCCGCTTCCCAGGACGAATCCATCGGCGGTCCGGACGATGCCGAGCCAGGCGTATTCCTGCCCCAGCACCACCACGCCGGCGCGGGTGCCCACCGGGACATCCTGCAGTTCCAGCGAGGTGGTAAAAGTGGACGGCGTGCCGGGAAGGATCTGCGCCAGGACATTGGGCAACTCACGGAGGTTGACCGGATCGTTGGCCTGCGGCCGGAGGATCAACCGGCCCCCGCCGGGCTGGAAGGACCAAGAGTGCCTGGGGTTGGCCTGCCAGTGCCATTGCGGACCCAGCCACGGTGAGGCGAAGTCATCACTGGCTGGAGGCGCCACGTCCTGCGGCGAAGTACCCCGCGGGTAGGGGTGGCTGGCCACGGGGGTTCCCGGGCCGCCGTCGGACGCCTGCTCCCCCATCCATGGCCAGCCGTCCTCATCCCAGCCCATGGGCTGGAGGTGGACCACGCGTCCGTAGGGGCCGCGGTCCTGGAAGTGCAGGAACCAGTCCTCCCCCCGCGGCGATGTCACCCAGGCGCCCTGGTGTGGCCCGTTCACCGGACTGTTCCCCTGTTCAAGGACCCGGCGCTCCTCGTAGGGACCGAACGGCGACCTCGAACGGAAGACCGACTGCCAGCCGGTGGCCACGCCGCCGGCAGGTGCGAAGATCCAGTACCAGCCATCCCGCTTGTAGAACTTGGGCCCCTCCAGCGTGGTGTAGCCGGGCAGGTCGTCTCCGTTGATGACGGTGGTTCCTTGGTCCAGTAACTTTCCGGCGTCGGAACTCATGCGGTGCACCGTGAGGCGGTTCTTGATCCCGATCCGGCTTTTCGCCCACCCGTGCACCAGGTACGCCTGGCCGTCGTCGTCCCACAGCGGGCACGGATCGATGAGCCCGCGGCCTGCATACAGGAGGTGCGGCGCGGTCCAGGGGCCCTCGGCCTTTTCGGCGCTCAGCACGAAGATGCCGTGGTCCGGATCCGGGTAGAAAATCCAGAACCGTCCGTCGTGGTACCGCAGCGCCGGCGCCCAGACCCCGCCACCGTGGCGGACCAGGGAGAAGTGGCTGCCCTGCGGCAGTTGCAGCAGGGCATGGCCGGCATGCTCCCAGTCCACGAGGTTCCGGGACTTGAGGATGGGCAACCCGGGAACGCGGTTGAAGCTGGACGCAACCAAGTAATAGGTGCCGCGGACCTGGACGGCATCGGGGTCCGGCCAGTCGGCGTTGAGAATGGGATTGGCGTACACGGGGACGGCGTTGCGCGAGGTCATGATGTCCTGTCGGGATGGCTGGGCGTGCGTACGGCGGGATGGTGTTCAAGCAGGTGGAGCGCCTGGTCCGGTGATGCCACCGCGCCGTCATGGATGACGGCGTGCAGCGACTGGACCAGCGGGCGGGCGGCGTCGGCCACCGCTTTTTCGGACCAGGCAACGGCGGGACCCACGCCCAGGTAGCCCTCGGAGCGGATGAACCAGGGGCGGGCGGGAGCGGCCTGGGCAAGCACCACAGTGACGGGCGCGCCGCCGGTGACGGTGCTGATGGCAAGCCAGGGCGAGCGGGATCCGTGCGCCGGATCCGCGCCCGCACCGGCAGCGGAGAAGACGCGGGTTCCGGAGCAGTCCGCGGGGAAGCGCCAGAAGATGCCGCCGTATCCGGCGCCGCTGCGGCCTTTTACGGCCGACGACGACACCTCCAGGGCGGGGACGCCGGCTGCCGGGACCATCACCGATGTCAGGGACAGGCTCCAGGATCCCGGGGCGGGGTGCGCTGAAACTTCCACCGTGCGGCGTTCCTCTGCCAGGAGGGTTCCGTGCCTGGAGGTCCACAGCACGGTACCGGTGGCACGGCCTCCTTCTTCGGTCCAACCGTCCAGGGCTTGGTTGCCATGATTGGGCAGGACCACGGGTCCGCGGTCCTGCGTGTAGGTGGACCCGCCCCAGAAGTTGGTGCCGTTCAGGTCCGAAAAGGCCACGGACAGCCCCAGGTGGTGGATGTGGTCAACCGGCGCGACCTCCGTCAGCACAGTTCCGGACAGGGAGCGCACCGGGTGGAAGTACGGCCTCGGTGCACTGGCCCGCGCAACGCCTGAGCCGGGATCCAGGGTCACGAGCCGGGCGGGATCAAGGACTGGGATGGGCAACGGCACCTCCTTCCAGTGGGAAATTCATCGCACCTATGGCGATGGAGAACAGCATAGGCAGACAGAAAAGAATCAGCAAGAGTTGCAGAAACTTTCTGCTCTCAGAACTGCATCGGTTTTGAGAAAGGTGTTGACAGTCACAACTGCTGCTTGCTAGAAATCGTTTACTCACTTCTTTCGTATCCCTGCCCAGGGTCTGCTTTTGACTCGTTTGGCAGCGAAGGTCGATGGCAGAGGCAGCAGAAAGTTTCTGGAAAATTCAGCAGGCTAACGCTCCTACCGGGGCAGCCACAGAGAGGCGTCATTCAATGAAGAAGACAGCAACCACCGGGTTCTCCCGCAGGATCTTCCTGGGAGCGGCAGTCACGGCAGCGGGCCTGGGCCTGAGCGGCTGCGCTGGAGGTGGTTCCCCGGCAGCAGGCGGCAACGTTGAACTCAACTTCGTCTACTGGGGCGACTCCAACCGGGCCAAGATGACGGACGCCGCCATCAAGGTCTTCGAAGAGAAGAACCCCGGCATCACTGTCAAGAGTGAGTACCAGGACAGCGGCCCCTACGCGGACAAGCTGGCCACCCGCTTCGCCGGCGGCAACCCACCGGATGTCCTGGCCATGGCCAACCGCAGCCTCCTCGAATACGCGCAGCGTGGCACCCTGGCAGACCTCAAGGGGCTTCCGGAACTCAACCTGGAGAAGATCCCGGACACGGTCCAGAGCCGCGGCGAAGTGGACGGCAAGCTGTACGGGCTGGCCACCGGCGTCACCACCATCGGCATGGTGGTGAACAAGACCATCACGGACCAGGCTGGCGTCACCATCCCTGACGACAAGACCTGGAGCTGGGAAGACTACGCAAAATTTGCCACCGAGGTGACCCAGAAGACCGGCGGCAAGGTCTATGGCGCCGGTTTCGACGTTTCAACGGAAACCGGCCCCATCCTGCTTGCCCGGCAGCGGGGCGAGGACTTCTATACCGAGGACAACAAGCTCGGCGTCAGCGAGGACACCATCCGCGAGTGGTTCCAGTACAGCGTTGACCTGCGCAACGCCGGTGGATACCCGCCCGCGGGATTCTTCGAGCAAATCGGCGGTTCGCCCGCGCAGTCCTACCTGGCGAAGGGCACGGTGGCCTCCCAGATCATTCCCATCAACAACTACCGGGGCTATAACGAGGCTGTCCAAGGCGACGTGGTACTGCTGCGCATGCCCGGTGAAACCACGGACAAGCGGCGCGGCTACTCCGCCGACCCCACGATGCTCTGGTCCATCGCCGCGAAGTCCAAGCACCCCAAGGAAGCCGCGAAGCTCCTTGACTTCCTGACCAACGACGCCGACGGCGCAGCGGAAACGCTGACCCAGCGCGGTGTGCCCATCAACCCCGACGTGGCGGAGTCCATCACCTCGAAGCTCAGCGCTGACGACACCACCTTCGTCAACATGATGGCCGCCATCCAGGAAGACGACCTTCCACCGGCCTACGTCTACCCCAAGGGCGCCAGCGTGGTGGCTGACACCCTCAAGCAGCTGGCCACGGAGGTGGAGTTCGGCAGGATCACCCCGGCTGACGCCGCCAACACATTCCTCGAGAAGAGCAATGCAGCCATCAACAAGTAGCACCCGACCACAGCAGAAAGGAGCCTGACGCATGTCGGTGCTGACCAAACAAGCCCCCGGCGCGGCGGCCTCGCTTGCGGCAGGACCTCCGGGCCGCCGGAAGCGGGGCACCGCGCGGCGGAGGAACCAGCGTTCGGGCTACCTGTTCCTGCTGCCCTGGTTCCTGGGCATGCTTTTCACCATCATTCCGTTCTTCGCCTCCCTGTACCTGGCGTTCACGGACTACAACCTGTTCACCGAACCCAACTTCGTGGGGCTGGCGAACTTCCAGGCGATGACCGAGGACCCCCGGCTGTGGCAGTCCCTGAAGGTCACCTTCATTTACACGTTCGTTTCGGTGCCCATTTCGCTGGCAGTCGCGCTCATGATCGCCCTGGTGCTCAACCGGGGACTGCAGGGCCTGGCCATCTACCGGTCCGTGTACTACCTGCCCTCCCTGCTGGGCGGCAGCGTGGCCATCGTGATGCTGTGGCGCTACATCTTCGGCAACGAAGGCATCGTCAACAGCTTCCTGGGACTGTTCGGGATCGCCGGCCCGGCATGGGTGACGGATCCGGACTTCTCACTGAGCACCCTGATAGTCCTGAACGTCTGGACCTTCGGCTCACCCATGGTGATCTTCCTGGCCGGACTGCGGCAGGTCCCCACCATGTATTACGAAGCGGCTTCCATCGACGGGGCGTCCCGGTGGCGGCAGTTCCGCAACATCACCATCCCGCTGATCAGCCCGATTATCTTCTTCAACCTCATCATGCAGCTCATCGGGTCCTTCCAGACCTTCACCCAGGGCTACGTCATGAGCGGCGGCACCGGTGGCCCGGCTGATTCCACGCTGTTCTACAACCTCTACCTGTACCAAAAGGGCTTCACCGAATTCGAGATGGGGTACGCCTCGGCAATGGCCTGGCTGCTGCTGATGATCATTGCGATCTTCACCGCCATCAACTTCATCGCATCCAAGTTCTGGGTCTTCTACGACAATTAAGGCAACCCCCAATGGCACTCCTCGAATCACCCCGCACATCAGGCACCAAACCCGGGAAACCGGCGAAGCAGCCCAGGCAGGCGGATCCGGAAGACGCCCTCACCGGGACGCGGGGCACCCGGTTTTCCCGCCACCTGATCCTTTGCCTGGTGGGGCTGGTGATGATGTACCCGCTGCTGTGGCTGATCTCCAGCTCCTTCAAGCCCAGCAACGACATCTTCCGGCAGCTGGGGCTGTGGCCGGACAACTGGGATTTCAGCAACTATGCCGAGGGCTGGACCGCGCTCAACCAGCCGTTCCACGTTTACCTGATCAACTCGATGATCGTGGTGGTCTTCTCCATCATTGGCAACATCTTCTCCTGTGCCCTGGCGGCGTACGCCTTCGCCCGGATGGAGTTCACGGGCCGGAAGCTGTTTTTCGCCCTGATGCTGGGCACGCTGATGCTCCCAGGGCACGTGCTCCTGGTGCCGCAGTACATCATCTTTTCGCAGCTCGGCTGGCTGGACACCTACCTGCCGCTGATCGTGCCCAACTTCATGGCCACCAACGCGTTCTTCATTTTCCTGATGGTGCAGTTCATGAAGGCGCTGCCCAGGGAATTGGACGACGCCGCGCAGATCGATGGCTGCGGACCGTTCCGAACGTTCCTGCGGGTCATCCTGCCGCTCTGCGTTCCCGCCATGGCCACCACCGCCATCTTCACGTTCATTTCAACGTGGAACGAGTTCTTCGGACCCCTGCTTTATATCCAGAACCAGGACCTCTACACCGTCCCGCTGGCCCTCCGGGCCTTCATGGACTCCGAGGGCCAGAGCATGTGGGGACCCATGTTCGCCATGTCCGTGGTGTCCATCGCACCCATCATCGGCTTCTTCATTGCCGGCCAGAAGTACCTGATCAACGGCATCGCCACCACGGGCCTGAAGTAGCCCGCGTCTCTCCACGCATCACCCTCTCAACAACACAGTGCACGGTGCCCGGGCTGGAGGCTGCCCGGGTGCCGGAACAAAGGAGTTTTGCATGAGTTTGCGTCGATTCTTAGGTGCGGCGACCGCCGTCGTCCTTCTGTCCAGCCTGGCGAGCGCCCCGGCGACGGCGGCACCGCCGCTGCAGGCATCCGGTGCCGCGACCTCGCCGGTTCAGGCACCAGCAGTCCAGGCACCTTCTGTCCAGGCAGCTTCAGTCCTGGCACCCGCCGTCCTTGTCCCCTCTTCGCTGTCCGAGGGGAACGGGCCGCTGTGGAAGCAGACGCCCGACGGCTTCGCATCGCTTCCCGGGAACGGGCTGGCGAACACCACGGGCGGGCAGGCGGGACGGATTGTCACGGCCTCCACCATCGCCCAGCTCCAGGAGTATGCCTCCGCTGCAGAGCCACTGGTGATCTTCATCAGCGGCTCCCTCACGGCTGAGCAGTACGTCAAGATTCCGGTGGCGGCCAACAAGAGCTTCATTGGGATGGGGGCAGGGGCCGAGGTGGTCAACGCCGGCTTCAAGCTGATCAACGTCTCCAACGTGATCTTTCGAAACTTCACGGTCCGGGATTCCTACATTCCGGGTGACTGGGACGGCAAGCGACCGGACAATGACCGTGACGGCATCCAGCTTGACACCAGCCACCACGTCTGGGTGGACCACATGAAATTCGAGCGGATGGGCGACGGCCTGATTGATACCCGCAAGGACTCGGACTACCTGACCTATTCCTGGAACGTGTTCGCGGACAACAACAAAGCCCTCGGCGTGGGCTGGACCGCCAACGCCGTCACGAAGATGACCATCCACCACAACTGGATCCGCAACACCACCCAGCGGAACTTCAGCCTGGACAACACTGCCGCCGCGCATGTCTACAACAACTACCTCCAGGACGTTGGCCAGTACGGCATGATGGGCCGCAACAACGCCAAAGTGGTGCTGGAAGGAAACTACTTCACCGCCGTCCAGGACCCGATTGTGGCCAAGGACCCCGCCACCCAGGTGATCAACCGGGACAATATCTTCGACTCCACCCGGGGCCGGAAGGACAACGTGGGAGCCGCATTCGACCCCGCCGCAAACTACTCCTACACCTTGGACAGCGCCGGGGCAGTGCCGGGCATCGTCAGCGCCGGCGCCGGCCCCCGCGAAAACAATGCACCGAACAAGGCCACAAACATCACCGTGGCTCTGGACGGGACGGGAGACTTCGGCAGCCTGCAGGCGGCCATTGGATCCATCCCTGCCGGCAGCACCCAGCCGCGAACCATCACAGTCAAACCCGGCACCTACCGCGAAGCGGTGAACGTCTGGGCGGACCGCCCCAACCTCACCATCCAGGGCGCAACAGCCAACCCGGCCGACGTCGTCATCACCTACGACCTGCCGGCGAACGGTGCCAAGTTCTTCGGCGGAACCTGGGGAGCCGTGGGCAGCGCCACGCTGACCGTGGCAGCCCCACGCACCACTGTCCGGAACCTGACAGTGGAAAACGCCTACGACGAAGCAGCCAACGGTGGAAGCCAGGCGCTGGCCGTACGCAGCGTCGCCGACAAAGTGGTGTTTGACGGCACCCGCTTCCTGGGCAACCAGGACACCTACCTCGCCGACACCACAGGCCGGGACGCCACCGCCAGGACCTACCTGAAGAACTGCTACATCGAAGGCGACGTGGACTTCCTCTACGGCCGCGGCACCGCCGTCTTTGACGGCTGCACCATCCATTCCCTGGACCGGGGAAGCGACACGAACAACGGCTACATCGTGGCCCCGAGCACCAAGAACTCCAACCCGTACGGCTTCCTGATCGTCAACAGCACGCTCACCTCCAATGCCGCGCCGGGCACCGTCAGCCTGGGCCGTCCCTGGTTTGCCAGCAGCGATCCGGACGCCCACCCCATGGCGGTCATCCGGGACTCGGTCCTGGGCAACCACATCGCCGTCCAAGGTTGGGCGGACATGAGCGGCCACGCGTGGACTGAGGGCCGGTTCGCCGAGTACAGGAACACGGGCCCCGGCGCGTACGTGAACGAGTTCCACCCGCAGCTGTCCGAAGCGGATGCCGCCAAATTCACCGTGGACGCGTTCCTCGGCGGCTGGAAGCTGGCAGGACGTGGTTGAGATGGCCGGCCGCCACCATTTCGAGGAGAACCACAGATGATGTCCCTGGCTGGATCCGTTGTACTGGCCACCGCTGTTGCCCTCGCCGGGCCACTTCCGTCAGCGGCACCATCCGGCGCCGAGCGTTCGCAAAGCACCCCGGACCTGGGCCGGCAAGTCCTCGCCGCAGGCGATGGCTGGGCCTCCGCTGACGGCGGCACCACCGGCGGGTCCAGTGCGGCGCCCGCCAACGTCCACGAAGTTTCAACGAGGGATGAACTCGCCGCCGCGGTGGCGGGAAACGAGCCCAAGATCGTGTACGTGAAGCAGGGCTTCAACGCAAACACCGCCCCGGATGGCCCCGCCATCACGTGCGGGGACTACGCAACCGGCGGCTACTCACTTGAGGCCTACCTCGCGGCTTTCGACCCGGCTCACTGGACAGGGCCGGCCGCGGGACCCCTCGAAGACGCCCGCAAAGCCTCAAGTGCGAAGCAGCGCGAGCGGGTCCGGGTCAATATCGGCGCCAACACCACCATCGTGGGCGTAGGTGACGTCCAGCTCACGGGCTTCACGTTGAACATCGACAATGTGGATAACGTGATTGTCCGCAACCTCCATCTCTCCGACGCCTACGACTGCTTCCCGGGCTGGAACGGGGACACCTGGAAAACCGAGTGGGACAACCTGGTGGTCTCCGGCTCCACCCATGTGTGGCTGGACCACCTGACGCTGGACGACGGCGAAACAGCCGATGCCAGCCAGCCCCGGTATTTCGGTGAGCGGTTCCTGCGCCACGACGGCCTCCTCGACGTTGTCCGGCAGGCAGACCTGGTCACCATTTCCTGGAGCCGGCTCTCGGGCCACGACAAATCCATGCTGTGGGGCAACGGAGACGGTGCCACGGCGGACCGCGGCAAGCTGCGGGTCACCCTCCACCACAACGAATTCGTGGACCTTGGGCAGCGTGCGCCCCGGGTCCGGTTCGGGCAGGCACACGTGTACAACAACGTGTACCGCGTGACGGATCCGGCACAGTACCAGTACTCGTGGGGTGCGGGCGTGGAGTCCAGCATCATCGCCCGTAACAACACCTTCGAACTCGCGGACGGTATCCCGGCCGCGCAGATCATCCGGAGTTTTGGCGGCACGGGAATCGACGAGGCAGGCACCTGGGTCAACGGCCGGAAGATCAACGTCCTGGACGCCTATAACGCTGCCAACCCGGATGCTGTGCTGTCCCCTGCAGTCAGCGGCACCACCGGGCCGTACCTGCGAATCGAGCCGGCTCCGGCCGCCCGGGAAAGGGTGGGGCGTGAAGCAGGGTCTGGCCAAGGCTCTTGAAGTCCTACTAGTCTTCAGGAACGGCCCGCAACCGGGAGCAACGATGATCACGAGGAGCGAAGTTGTCCAATCACACGTACAGCATTTCTGAAATTGTCGGTACCTCCACGGAAGGTGTGGACGACGCCGTTCGGAACGGGATCGCCAAAGCTTCCCAGACCCTCCGCAACCTTGACTGGTTCGAGGTAAAGGAAGTCCGGGGCCATCTCGAAGACGGCAAGGTGGCGGACTGGCAGGTGACCATCAAGATCGGTTTCCGCCTCGAAGAGGAGTAGGACGAGTTCTTAAGCAGCTGAAGAAGGCCGTGGCCCCCGGGGGTCACGGCCTTTTTCATGCGGCACATCCCCCGTGCCGCCACAGCGTGGACTCAGCTTTAGTAGGACTGTCCCAGCGAGCGGCGCCGCCAAACCGTGGGAACGCCGTCGAACGCGGGAAAAACGTGGCCCTCGAAGAAGGACAGCACGGTGTGCGGATCGTGGTCCGGGCTCCACAGTCCGGATACCGGGCAGTGCGAGCCGGTGGACGTCGAGGCGGTGCCGGCGGGAGCGGCCTGGCGTTCTTTCAGCAGCGCGATGCGTTTCATCGTTGAGACCATCCTTGGGAAGAAGTGTGTTCCCCAAGCCTACGAAACCCCACGGGCCACCAAAATGGATCTCTGGCCAAACAAGGCGTTTCTGTGTGGCCAAACGCACAAGGCTTTTAGGGCTCTGCGACGCCGGTCGGCGGAACCTCGGCTGCCCGCTCCCGTTCGGACGGCGCCTCGCCCGCGCCCAGGCTGCCCAGCAGGGCCAACGCGTCCGACGACGGCGAGCCCGGTTTCGCTGAATAAACCCTCAGCACCTGGTCGGGGTCGTCGGGGAGGGCGAGGCTTTCAAAGTTCAGTTCGAGGTCTCCCACGGTGGGGTGATGCAGGCGCACGATCCCCGCGGACCGGCTGGCCACCCGGTGCCCGGCCCACCACTGCCGGAACTGTTCGCTGTTCACCGCCAACTCCCCCACCAGCTGGTTGGCCTGGGGATCGTTCGGGTGGCGGCCCACGTCGAGCCGCAGCGTCCCGGCAGCCTCGGCCGCCAGCGTCTTCCAGTCGCGGAAGAGCTCCCTGGCCGCGGGGTCGAGGATGAGCCAGCGGGTGAGGTTCCGCTCGGCCGCGGGCAGTGAGGGAAAGTCGGTGAACAGCAGGTGCGCCATCCTGTTGCCGGCGAGGACGTCGTTGCGGCGGCCCAGCAGCAGCGCAGGCACATCGCCCACGGCCTCAAGCAGCTGCCGCAGCCCCGGCCGCACTCCCTGGGCTGCCGGGCCGGGGGTCCGCGGGTTGGCGGCGCAGTTCTCCAGCAAATCCATCATGTGCGCATGCTCGCTGCTGTCCAGCCGCAATGCCCGCGAAACCGCGTCAAGGACGTTCCGGGAAGGATGGATGTTGCGGCCCTGTTCGAGCCGGACATAGTAGTCCGTGCTGACTCCTGCCAGGCGGGCTACTTCCTCGCGCCGCAGCCCCGGTACGCGGCGGGCGCCCGTAGTGGGCCCGGCACCGGCGTCCTCGGGTGTCAGGCGCGACCGCATGGCTTTGAGGAATTTTCCGAACTCGGCACTTTGACCCATGCAGACCATTCTGCACGCCCGTCCGGCACTCCTCCTACACCGAAGGTAGGACTGCCAGTCCTAGGAAAAACAGGATCACGGTTACCTGCTGACGTGGCGGGCAAAAGTGCATAGGCTCAATACTGAGCCAGCGGAAACCGCTTTCTCCCCTGTCGAGCCAACGGCACCGATCCCAGCACCAGCATCATCCAAGGAGCACCATGTCAGAGCTGACACTGAACAACGGCGTCACCATCCCCCAGCTTGGCCTCGGCGTTTTCCAGGTCCCGCCGGAAGATACCCAGCGGATCGTTGAGGACGCGTTCGAGGCAGGTTACCGGCACATCGATACGGCTGCCGGATACCGCAACGAGGCCGGCGTCGGCGCCGCCATCGCGGCGACGGGCATCGCGCGCGAGGACATCTTCGTCACCACCAAGCTCCGGAACGGCGAGCAGGGCAAGGCCCAGGAAGCGTTCCAGAACAGCCGCAAGGCACTGGGACTGGACTTCGTTGACCTCTACCTCATCCACTGGCCGGTCCCGTCGCAGGGACTTTTCGTCCAGGCGTGGAAGGAACTGGAGCGTCTGTACGACAACAAGCAGATCCGGGCCATCGGCGTCTCCAATTTCCTCTCCGACCATCTGGACACCCTGCTGGAATCGTCCGAAATCGTCCCCGCCGTGAACCAGATCGAACTGCACCCCAGCTACCAGCAGGCCGACCTCGCAGCCAAGTGCCGGAGCCTCGGAATCGAGGTGGAGGCCTACAGCCCGCTGGGGCAGGGCGGGGACCTGAACGGCAACGCCGTCACGGCCATCGCCGACGCCCATGGAGCCACCACGGCGCAGGTGGTGCTCGCCTGGCACCTCGCCTCAGGCAACATCGTGATCCCCAAAACCGTGAACCCCGAGCGCATGCGCGAGAACTTTGCCGCGTCCTCCCTCACGCTTTCCGACGACGAACTGGCCAGCATCACCGCCCTGGAGTCGGGCGCCCGCATTGGCTCGGATCCCGCCGTCGCGTCCTTTACCCAGATGTAGAAAGGTCTCTCCAATGCAGTACACCCACCTTGGCCGCTCAGGCCTGCAGGTCTCCCGCCTTTGCCTTGGCACCATGAACTTCGGCCCCCAGACCGAGGAGGCCGATGCGCACAGCATCATGGACTCCGCGCGGGAGAACGGCATCAACTTCTTCGACACCGCCAACGTGTATGGCGGCGCCGGCCACCGCGGCTGGACCGAAGAGATCATCGGACGCTGGTTCGCCAAGGGCGGCGAGCGCCGGGAACACACGGTGCTGGCCACCAAGCTCTACGGGACCATGACGGACCGTCCCAACGAATCCAAGCTCTCCGCGCTGAACATCCGGCGCGCCCTGGATGCCAGCCTCAAGCGGCTGCAGACGGACTACATCGACGTCTACCAGTTCCACCACATCGACAGAAACACCCCGTGGGACGAGATCTGGCAGGCCATCGAGGTGGCAGTCCAGCAGGGCAAGATCCTGTACTCGGGCAGCAGCAACTTTGCCGGCTGGCACATCGCCCAGGCCCAGGAGGCAGCGCACCGGCGCAATTACACGGGCCTCGTCAGCGAGCAGTCCATCTACAACCTATTCCGCCGTGAACTGGAGCTTGAGGTCATCCCGGCGGCGCAGCAGTACGGCCTGGGGCTTATCCCCTGGTCGCCGCTGCAGGGCGGGCTCCTGGGCGGGGTACTGAAGAAGGAGCGCGACGGCGTCCGGCGCAGCGAGGGACGGGCCCTGGAAACCCTGAAGAAGCACGAGGACCAGATCCGCCAGTACGAGGACCTTGCCGATGACCTGGGGCACGAACCCGGGGACGTCGCGCTGGCCTGGCTCCTGCACCAGCCCGCCGTCACCGCACCGATTGTGGGACCCAGGACGCAGGAGCAGCTGGACGCCGCCATCCGCGCGCTGGATGTCACCCTCGATGAGGACGCGCTCAAACGGCTGGATGACATCTTCCCGGGGCACAAGACCGCTCCGGAAGACTACGCGTGGTAACCCCGCCGCCGGTTGCCGGGAGACCAGTTGCCGGGACAGCCGAAGGGACGGTGGCGCCGCGGAGCATCCTCTTCATCGGCGGCACCGGGGTCATCAGTGCGGCGGCGGCTGAACGCGCCGTCGCGCTGGGCCACCGGCTCACCATCCTGAACCGGGGCCGGTCCACCCGCCCGGTCCCGGACGGAGCGGAGGTCCTGCACGCGGACGTCCGTGACCCGTCGTCGGTCCGCGAGGTGCTGGGCGGGAGGGAGTTCGACGCCGTTGCGGACTTTATCTCGTACACCCCGGACCAGGCCCAGGCGGGCCTCGACCTGTTCCGCGGCCGGACCGGACAGTACGTGTTCATCAGTTCCGCGTCGGCGTACCAGAAGCCACCCACCCGGTTGCCCATCCTGGAATCAACGCCGCTGAAGAACCCGTTCTGGCAGTACTCACGGGACAAGATCGCCTGTGAGGAGCTGCTGTTCCGCGCCTACCGGGACGAGGATTTCCCGCTCACTGTGGTGCGCCCCTCCCACACCTATGACCGGACCAAAATCGCCATGGTGGGCGGCTGGACGGACATCCACCGGATGCGCGCCGGCCTCCCCGTCATGGTCCACGGCGACGGCACTTCGCTGTGGACGCTGACCCACAGCAAGGACTTTGCCAAGGCCTTCGTGGGTCTGCTCGGCAGGCCGCAGGCGGTGGGCGAAAGCTACACGATCACCTCTGACGAGTACCTGCCGTGGAACCAGATCTACCGGCTGTTCGCCCGGGCTGCCGGGGTGGCTGAGCCGGAACTGGTGCACGTGGCCTCGGAAACCATAGCGGCCCACAGCCCGGAACTCGGGCCCAACCTGCTGGGCGACAGGTCGCACTCGGTGGTGTTCGATAACACCAAGATCAAGTCCCTGGTCCCGGAGTACACCGCCACCATCCCGTTCGCCGATGGTGCCCGGGAAATCGTCCAGTGGTACGACGCCAACCCGGAGCTGCAGCAGGTGGACCAGTCCTACATGGACCTCAGCGACACCCTCACAAAATGGGCCGCGGGCGGCGCGCCCTAGCGCCACGCAGGGACCAAGAGGAACACGCAGGAATTGGCAGGACGCCGACGGCGGGAGGTGGGCTCCCGCCGTCGGCGTCCTTTTCCTGCCGCGCCCCATGGCGCAGACGGCTTACTTCCGCCCCATGGCGCGGATGGCCTACTTCCGGTGCCAGGTGCCGGCGTCGTCAGCGGCGAACGCATCCAGCGCCGGCAGCGCACGGCCGGCAAAATCGAAGACTGCCTGGTTTTCCCAGGCATTGCCTGACGAGGGGTCGGCCGGATCCCAGCCGTTGCCTGGTACCGACGTCCAGGCGGGCTCCCAATAGACGGCGCCCAGGCCGCGTCCGCCGGGAGCGGATGCCACCACGTCCTGCACCGCCCGGAAGTTGGCGGCCTGGCCGGCCGGTGTTGCCGGGTAGCCCTTGACGAGCTGGGAGCCGTTGGCGATCACGTTTTCCCACGGGGCGTTGGGGTTGTCCTCGAGGGTGAACGGGTACGAGGTTTCCACCACCAGCACGTCCTTGCCGTACCGCTGGGACAAGGTGGTCACGGCGTTCTGCAGGTCCGCCAGGGTGCCGTGCCAGTACCCGTAGTAGGACAGGCCAATGATGTCCATGGGCACGCCGCGCTTGGTGACTTCATCGAACCACCAGGTCAGCCCGCCGATGCCGTTGTTGATGTTGGTCAGGTGGAGCACTGTCCTGGTGTCCGGGCTGACGTCCTTGACGGCACGGGTTCCGGCTTTGAGGAAGGTAGCGAGGTTGTCCCACTGGGCACCGTCCACGCCGTCAGCTGGATCAACGTCCCAGGTCTGGCCCAGCGGCCAGAGCATGCCGGGGTTGATTTCGTTGCCCACCTGCGCGGCGTACGGCGTGATGCCGGCGGACTTCAGCGCAGCCATGACGTCCTTGGTATGTGCGTACACGGCGTCGGCCATGGCTGCCGCGGACATGCCCTTCCAGGCAGCGGGAACGCTCTGCGCCCCGGGATCGGTCCAGCGGTCGGAGTAGTGGAAGTCCACCAGCACCTTCATGCCCTGGGCCTGGGCGCGTTTAGCCATGTCCACCACCTGCTGCCGGGTGTTGTAGCCATCGGCTGGATTGACCCAGACCTTAAGGCGGACCAGATTGGCGCCCGCATCGGCAAAAGCCTCCACCGGGTCTACCCGCGTACCGTCAGCCGTGGCGTACACTGCGCCGTGGTCCTCGTTCTTGGGAACGCCGGAGAGATCGGCGCCACGGAAGGTCCGCTCCACCCGGCCTTCGGAGAAGGTCACGTTGTCCATGCTGGCCCACGCCCCGGCGCCCGTGGTTGTGAGGGAGAGGGTGCATTTGCCCGCGACGTTGGCGCTGACGGCGAGGGTCAGCCACTGGTCGTCGGTTTCCGTGGAGGGCACGACGGTGGAACCGTCGCTTCCGCATCCTGTGAGGACCAGGCGCGACGAATTCACCGGGCCACCGGACTTGATCGAGGCGCGGAAGGTCCACCACCCCTTTTTCAGGCCCGTGACGGTCTGTGAGGTGGTCACCGTGTTGTCCGAGGCCAGGTAGTGGGTAAGCCGGTGCGCCGAGTCGGCTCCCCCGGACTCCACCGCGGCCGCGCCGGCCGGGCCGGAAACGGACCAGCCCGCGGTCCCCGCTTCGAAGCCCGGGTTGGATACGGATGCCGGTCCAACCCCGGCCGGCCTGCCCTGGGCCGGGGCAGCAGTGGCAGGACCGGCAGCCAGCAACGCTCCTGCCAGGGCCAGCGCGGTGACGGCGGCCAGGGTCCGGCCGGATGGCAACGTCCGGCCGGAGAGTTGTAAGCGGCCGGACAGTCGTTTACTCGCAGTGCGCATCGTGCGGGGATTGATCACTGGGGCGTCCTCCTTGACGTTGAACCGGGGTTGTGGAAACCGGCCAGGGCCTGGGCGGCCCCGGCCGGCGGTCTGTAGGGCTAGCTGGACCCTTCGGGGTGCCGGATGACCCGCACGGTTCCGGCCGGAATGGAGGCGACGCCGTCCACCCTTTCATCGGAAACCATGTCCAGTCCCGAGACTGCGAATGACGCGTCAGCCTCGGTGTGGTTGATCAGGAACGTGAAGCGGTCTGCACCGTTGCTGCGCACGGACACCTCCAGGCCGGACGGGTGCCCGTCTCCTGCGGACAGCCCGGCGTGGGCCAGCGCCTCCGTCAGGATGGCGGCCAGGCCGCCGTCGTCCAGGTCCGTGGAGACGTACCAGGCCGTGCCACGGCCGAAGGCGTTGCGGGTAATGGCCGGTCCCGGCGCGGCCGGACCGTCCTGGTAGCGGGCCACCACGTCCGCGGTGGTGGGGTGGATTTCCTCGGACCAGATGGTGCCGGTCCCCCGTCCGGCGCTGAGCTGGACTGCCTGGTGTTCGCGCAGGGGCAGGAATTCGTGGATTTCCAGCCCCAGCAGGTCACGCAGCGGACCGGGCGAAGCTCCCGCGGGAACGGTGTCCGTGGCGTCCACGATGCCCGAGAAGTAGGACACCATCAAATGCCCGCCGCCCTGGACATAGTTGCGCAGGTTGGCCGCCGCAAGTTCGCCCACGAGGTACAGGGCCGGGGCGAGCACCAGGTCGTAGCCGGATAGATCCGATTCCGGGTGGGCGAAGTCCACGGCAACGCCACGGTTCCACAGCACCGAGTAGTAGGCCTCGATCCGCTCGCGGTGGGTCAGTTCGTTGCTGGGCCGCCACTCCAGGTCCTGGGCCCAGAAGGATTCGACGTCCCACAGGATGGCCACTTTGGCGGTGACAGTGGAGCCCTTCACGGCCCTAAGTTTCTTCAGGTCGTCGCCCAGGTCCAGGACTTCCCGCCAGATCCGGGTGCCCGTACCGGCATGCGGAAGCATGGCCGAGTGGAACTTTTCCGCCCCGAAGCGGGAGGCGCGGAACTGGAAGAACATCACGGCATCGGCACCGCGGGCCACGTGGGCCACGCTGTTGCGGGCGAGCTCCCCCGGACGCTTGGCGATGTTGCGGCCCTGCCAGTTCACCGCGCTGGTGGAGTGCTCCATCAGCATCCACGGCTTGTTTCCGGCCAGTGAGCGGGTCAGGTCCGCATCCATGGACAGGAGAATGTGGTTGTCCGTCCGCTGCGCCACGAGGTAGTGGTCATTGGCCACGATGTCCACCTCCCGGCTCCAGGCCCAATAGTCCGGGGACAGGCAGTTGGTGGCCATGAAGTTGGTGGTCACCGGGGTGTTGGGGGCATAGCGGCGGATGACGTCGCGTTCTGCGACGAAACACTCCAGCATGGCGTTGGAGGTGAACCGGGCAAAGTCCAGCCGCTGGCCCTGGTTGCTGACGCTCGCGGAGATCCGCGGGGCATCGATCTCGTCCCAGGCGTTGTACTTCTGGCCCCAGAAGAGGGTGCCCCAGGCCGCGTTCAGGGCGTCGAGGCTGCCGTAGCGGGCCTGCAGCCAGATACGGAACGCCGCCACGGAAGCGTCGTCGTAGGACTCGCTGACGGGGGCGCCGTACTCGTTGTGGACGTGCCAGAGGACGACGCCGGGGTGGGAACCATAGCGCCGCGCCAACTGTTCGGTGATGTTCGCCGCAGCCCGGCGGTAGTCCGGCGAGCTGGGCGCCGCCATTCCGCGGGAGCCGTGGCCCAGGGTGAGTCCGTCCCGCGTCACGGGATGGGCCTGGGGGTACTTCTTCCAGAACCATGCCGGCGGGGCGGCGGTGGGGGTGCCCAGGTCGATGCTGATGCCGGCATCGGTGAGCAGGTCAACAAGGTGGTCCAGCCACTCGAAGTCGTACTCCCCTTCCCGCGGTTCCAGCAGGACCCAGGAGAAGATCCCAACGCTGACCAGGTTGATGCCGGCTTCGCGCATCAGGGCGATGTCCTCCACCCACACCTCGCGGGGCCACTGCTCCGGGTTGTAGTCCCCGCCGTAGCAAAGGCCCGCCGGGCGCTGGACCCACGGCGCCGGCGCGAGTCCGGGTGCTGGGGCCTGCAGGACGTTTGTCATCGGGTGATCTCCTTAGAACTGTGTGCGCTCCCAGTAGTATCACAGCTCCTAGCTGAAGTGATACAGCCAATATTCTGTTGACATAGATCACAACTGTGTGAATTACTGGAACCGCTCACAGGACTTGGTTGACGCAGTGTGTCCGCCTCCGCCGCAGCACAACGGATCCCGCACCGGGGTCCCACCAGCTCTTACACAGCCAGCTTTTTCGACAAGGAGGACGGAATGCGCAGCTCATTTCGTGCAGGCGCAGTGGCAATGATGGCCGCAGCGGCCGTGCTTACCGCAGGATGTTCCACAGGTTCGGGCACCAACGCCGTGGAACAGAACACCGATCCCAACCAGAAGGTGGAACTGACCTACTGGGCCTGGGCCCCCAACCTGGACAAGGTGGTGGATATCTGGAACGAGAAGAACCCCAACATCCACGTCACGGTCAACAAGCAGGACGGCGGCGATCCCGCCATCACCAAACTGCTGACGGCCGTCAACGCCGGTTCCGGCGCGCCGGACCTGATCCAGGCGGAGTACCAGAAGATCCCCACCCTCGTGGCGGCGGATGCGCTGGCAGACCTCTCCGGAACCGAAGCCAACGACACCAAGGACACGTTCCCCGAGGCCGTCTGGAATTCCGTCACCCTTGGTGGCGACGCCCTCTACGCCGTTCCGCAGGACACCGGCCCCATGGCGTTCTACTATCGTGCGGACATTTTCGAGCGCCTGGGCCTCGCCGTCCCCACCACCTGGGAGGAATACGCCGCGGCGGCCAAGACCGTTCACGACGCTGACCCCGAGGCTTACCTGGGCACTTTCTCCTCCAACGACGCCGGCTGGTTCACGGGCATGGCCCAGCAGGCCGGCGCGTCATGGTGGGCCATCGACGGTGACGCGTGGAGCGTCAAGATCGCCGAGGACCCCACAGAAAAGGTGGCCGGCTACTGGGGAGGCCTGGTGGAGCAGGGCACCATCGACAACAAGCCCATGTACACCCCCGAATGGAACGCCGCACTGAATAACGGCAAGCAGGTGGGCTGGCTCAGCGCTGCCTGGGCCCCCGGCGTGCTCTCCGGCAACGCCGGCGCAACTGCCGGCAAGTGGAAAGTTGCCCCCATGCCGCAGTGGGATTCCACCAAGCCCGCCACCGGCAACTGGGGCGGCTCCTCCACCGCAGTGACATCGCAGTCCAAGAACGTCGCCGCGGCTTCCAAGTTCGCTTCGTGGCTGAATACCGATCCTGAGGCCGTCAAGGCCCTGGTGGACGTGGCCGGCATCTACCCGGCCGACACCGAAGGTGCCAAGACGGCGCTGACCAAGGCGCCGGAGTTCTTCAGCAACCAGCCCGACTTCTACGATGTGGTGGGCAAAGCTGCGCAGAGCGTCACCTCGTTCAGCTACGGCCCCAACGTCAACGTTGCCTACAACGCTTACAACGACCAGTTCGCCAAAGCTGCCCAGGCCAAAACCAAGAGTGCGTTCCTGGACGCCGTGGCCGGCATGCAGCAGGTCACCGTTGACGACCTGAAGAAGACCGGCTTCACAGTCAAGTAGTCCCGCCTGCCGGGAGGGTGCCGCGGCGCCCTCCCGGTTCGTTCCCCACCACCCACCCAAGGAAGTGCAACATGGCAGCGACAGCGACCGCGCCAACCACGGCGGAGAAGACCGCAACTGCCGGGCCCGGGACTCCCCGGAAGGCCCGGAGCTTCAGGCAGCGCGCCCTGACCCCGTACGCGATGCTGGCGCCTGGCATTGTCCTGTTCCTGGTGTTCATGGCGGCACCGATCGCCTACACCCTGGTGTTGAGCTTCCAACAGAAGAAGGTCAGCGGGCTGGGGCTCGGCAAGGGCGCACAAAGCACAGTGTTTGCCGGGTTCGACAACTACATCCGCTCCCTGACCGACCCCGAGTTCACCGCCAGCGTCCTCCGTGTCCTCACCTACGGCGCCATCCTGATCCCGCTGATGCTCGGCTTCGCCCTGCTCTTCGCCCTCCTCCTGGACTCGCGGCGCACCCGTGCCGGCAACTTTTCCCGCACCGCCATCTTCCTGCCCTATGCCGTGCCGGCCGTCATCAGCTCGCTTCTCTGGGGCTTCCTGTACCTGCCCGGCGTCAGCCCCTTCCACTTCGTGGCGGACAGGCTGGGAATCGCGTTGCCTTCGCTGCTGAACCCGGACCTGATCACCTTTGCCATCGCCAACATCGCCCTGTGGGGAGGCGTGGGCTTCAACATGATCGTCATGTACACCTCGCTCAAGGCCGTGCCCCAGGAAATCTATGAGGCCGCCAAACTGGACGGCGCCTCGGAGATCCAGACCGCACTCCGCATCAAGATCCCCATCATTGCCCCCTCCGTGGTCATGACGGCCCTGTTTTCCATGATCGCCACCCTGCAGGTCTTCGCCGAACCCACCACGCTCCGCCCGCTGGCAAACAGCCTCTCCACGAGCTGGTCCCCGCTGATGCTCGTCTACCGGGACGCCTTCACCCGCAATGACATTTACTCCGCGGCCGCCACCAGCATCATCATCGCCCTCGCCACCTTCGCCATTTCCTTCCTCTTCCTGCGCATTGTGCAGAAGCGGGCCTTCGGACAGGAGAACTGACCGTGTCCACTCCCACTGAGATCCGCGAGAAGCCGAGCTTCCTTTCCACCGGCATCCTGATCCTCGGGGCGCTGTACTGCCTGTTCCCGGTCATCTGGGTGGTGGCCGCGGCCAGCAAGAGCAGCGACGAGCTCTTCTCCACCTTTACTTTTGCGCCCAGTGTCCACCTGTGGAACAACATCGTGGAGCTGACCGCCTACCGGGACGGCGTGTTCTGGCGATGGATGCTCAACACCGCCCTCTACGCCGGCGTGGGAGCCCTGCTCTCCACCTGGGTGTCCGCCCTCTCCGGCTACGTCCTGGCTAAGTACGACTTTCCCGGCAAGAACGGCGTGTTCAAGGTCCTCCTCATGGGCGTGCTGGTTCCGGGCGTCATCCTGGCCATCCCGCAGTACCTGATGCTGGCCCAGCTGGGCCTGACCAACACGTACTGGTCAGTTCTCCTGCCGCAGATCATCAGCCCCTATGGGATCTACCTGGCCCGCATCTATGCCGCGGCGTCGGTTCCCGGCGACGTGATCGAGGCTGCCCGGACTGAGGGCGCCAAGGACATGTACATCTTCAACCGCATCGCGTTGCCCATGATGCTCCCCGGCCTGGTGACCATCTTCCTGTTCCAGTTCGTGGCCATCTGGAACAACTTCATGCTGCCGTACATCATGCTCGGCGATGACAAGCTGTTCCCGTTGACGGTGGGCCTGAACGGACTGCTCAACCAGGGCGCCACCGCCCCGGCGCTGTACACGCTGGTGCTGGCCGGAGCCCTGCTGTCCATCGTGCCGCTGGTCATCATGTTCCTGTTCCTGCAGCGTTACTGGCGCGTTGACCTCGCCGCCGGCGCCGTAAAGGCCTAGGGCTGGATAGGCTCGGATCATGATGCAACCGCAAGGCCGGCCCCGGCCCAAGATTGACGATGTGGCCAGGGAGGCAGGCGTCTCGCGAGGGACAGTTTCGCGGGTGCTCAATGGCGGGCACTGGGTCAGCCCGCCCGCATTGGCCGCCGTCAACGCCGCCATCAAAAAGACCGGGTACCGCGTCAACCCCCACGCCCGGAACCTGGCCACGAACAAGGCCAACTCGGTGGCCTTCCTGCTCACCGAAACGCACGACCGACTGTTCGCCGACCCCAACTTCGCCGTCCTGATGCGCGGCGCCGCCGACGCCCTGGCCGAGCACGACATTCCCCTGGTGCTGATCATGGCCGGCACGGACGACGAGCAGCGCCGGGCCACCGATTTCCTCACCGCCGGCCATGTGGACGGGGTCCTGCTGGTCTCCTCGCACGGCAGCAGGAAGGGCGTCATCGCCGACATCATCGCCGCCGGCGTGCCTGCCATCGCCTGTGGCGTTCCGCTGGGCTTCGAAAAAAAGATGGGCTACGTTGCAGCCGACGACTACCAGGGCGCCCTGGAGTTGCTGGAGTTCCTGGACAACGGCGGCCGGAAGCGGATCGCCACCATCACCGGCCCGCAGGACACCTCCGGCGGCATTCGGCGGCTGGAAGCCTACCGGGCACACCAGGGCGAGGCCTTCGACGAGGCGCTGGTGGCGCCGGGTGATTACAGCCGTGAGAGCGGCGCCAGGGCCATGCGTGAACTCCTCGCCCGGGTCCCCGACGTGGACGCCGTCTTCGCCGCCAACGACCTCATGGCCCTCGGCGCCCTGGAGGTATTGCACGACGCCGGCCGGCGGGTTCCAGAGGACGTTGCGGTAGCCGGGTTCGACGACATTTCGGCAGCGTCCGCCGCCACGCCGCCCCTGACCACGGTGCGGCAGCCGTTCGACCGGATCAGCGAGGAAATGGTGCGGTTGCTGCTGGACGTCATCGCCGGGAAAAACCATGCCGCCATCACCATTCCCACCGAACTGGTGGTACGGGAGTCGGCCTGACGGGCCCTGATTTCTACAACGTTCTAAATACCCTGCGGCGGGTTCTAAAGACAAGGCTTGTTTTGGCCCACCCCGCCGTCTAGATTGCTGGGGAAGCGTTTTCCCAATTCGAAATTGAAAGGATTCACTGATGAATCCCTCCAAGGCTCCCGCACGCCTCCTGTCGGTCGCCACTCTCGGCCTGGCACTCACCGTAGGCTGCCTCGCAGCCCCTGCTGCCGCCGTCGGGCCTTCCCCTTCCAAGCCCGGCAATCCGGGAATCCAGCTCGACTACCTGGACCGCGGCCTGGTGGCTGCGGGGACGTCCGAAGGGGTGTTCCTCAGCTGGCGCCTGCTCGGCAACGAGGCCACCGGGTCCTCCGCGACGGGCCTCACGGGCACGGACTTCAACGTGTACCGGGACGGGCAGAAGCTGGCGACGGTCACGGACAGCACCAACTACCAGGACCCCTCCGGGACCGCCGCGTCGAAGTACCAGGTGAGGGCCGTCGTCGGCGGCGTCGAACTGGACGAAAGCGCCACTGCAACCTCCTGGGGCGGCAACTTCAAGGACATCCCGCTCAAGAAGCCGGCCGACGGCACCACGCCCACCGGCCAGGCCTACACCTACTCGGCCAACGACACCTCCGTGGGCGATGTGGACGGCGATGGCCAGTACGAGTTCATCGTCAAGTGGGACCCCAACAACGCCAAGGACGTCTCGCAGGTGGGCTACACCGGCAATACGTATGTGGACACCTACAAGGCCGACGGTACGCTCCTCCACCGGATCGACCTGGGCGTCAACATCCGCTCCGGTGCCCACTACACCCAGATGCTGGTCAACGATTTCGACGGCGACGGCCGGGCCGAGCTGATGATGAAGACCGCGCCGGGCACCAAGACCACCAACTACAACGCGGACGGCAGCGTGGCCGCGGAATCGTTCATCACCATGCTCCGGTCCGATATCAATGCCGGGTACTCGAACAGCGATGACTACCGGATGAGCGCGGCGGACTACTACCAGCACATGGTGAAGACCTTCCAGGGCTGGACGGAGCACCCCGAGGTCAAGGCCGGGAACTGGCCGGCCACCCTCGAAGAAGCCTTCGGCATCGCGCCGAAGTACAAGTACCCGCTGTCCCAGGCCGATGCCGAGGCACTGACCGACTACTTCATGGACGTCTACGCCCCCTCGCGCAGCGCCCGGAACAACCTTCGCGCGTTCGAAGGATTCATCGTGTCCGGCCCCGAATACCTGACCGTCTTCGAAGGTGCCACGGGCAAGGAACTGAAGACCGTCGCCTACCAGCCGGGCCGGACCGACGACGGCATGATGTGGGGCGATTACGCCATGGCCCGCATCGAACCGGGCAACCGCGTGGACCGGTTCCTCGCCGGCGTCGCCTACCTGGACGGCAAGAAGCCCGCTGCGGTGTTCGCCCGCGGCTACTACACCCGCACCACCCTGGCCACCTACACCTGGGACGGCGCCAACCTCTCCCCCGTATGGAACGTGGACTCGGGCTGGACCCCCATGACCAACCCGTTCAACGACTCCCCGCACGGCCGGGACGGCACGGACCCGACCTACGGCAAGCTCACCACCCAGGGCTTCCACTCCCTGAGCGCCGCCGACGTTGACGGCGACGGCAAGCAGGAGATCGTCTACGGTTCGGCAACGCTCGACGACGACGGCTCGCTTCTGTACAGCTCGTTCGACACCCTGCCGGCCGGCAGTGCCGCGCCGGGCGAGGACGCACGCCTGGGCCACGGCGATGCCATGCACGTGGCGGACATCGACCCCAACCGCCCCGGCAAGGAGATCTTCACCGTCCACGAGGGCGCTACTTACGCGCCCTACGGTTACGCCATGCGCGACGCCGCGACGGGTGAGGTGCTGTTTGGCGCCTACTCCGGCAAGGACACGGGACGCGGCATGATCGGCGACGTCGATCCCTCCCTCCCCGGCCTGGAGAACTGGGCGATCGGCATGCAGTCCGCTGACGGGCGCAAGCTTTCCAGCACAGGCCCCGGCACCAACATGAGCATCAGGTGGGCCGCAAACATGACCACCCAGATCGTCAACGGCTCCGGCGACCAGACTCCCACCATCGACGACTGGACGCGGGGCCGCCTGCTAACCGCGGACGGGACGCGCACCAACAACGGCACCAAGGGCACCCCCAGCCTGGTGGCGGACATCCTGGGCGACTGGCGCGAAGAACTGGTGGTCCGCACCGCCGACAGCTCCGCATTGCGGATCTACCTAAGCACCGAGGTGACGGGCCACAAGCTCTACACCCTGATGCACGATCCCCAGTACCGTGCCGAGGTGGCCCGCCAGAACACCACATACAACCAGCCGTCCTACACGGACTTCTACCTCGCCTCGGACATGAAGTTCGGCAACGTCCCGCTGCGCGCCGCGTGGCTTCCGGGCAGCGTGAAGGCACTGCAGAATGCGGTGGAGGACCTCGTGGAATCGGGCGAGATCGCGGGCCCGGTGGCCAGCCAGCTCACCGCGGCTACCCAGCAAGCGCAGAAGGCCGTGGAGGACCGCGACGCCGCCAAGGCAGGGCAGGCCATCCAGCGTTTCGTAAAATTCCTGGCCCAGCAGAAGAACCCGGACAAGGTATCCGACACAGCCAGGGCGGTGCTGAACCATAACGCAGGCAACGTCCTCCGCGCTTTCGAGAAATAGGGCTTCGCCGCATGATGTCCCCAGGGAAAGGACCGCCGGATTAACGGCAGACTGTTGATATGACACTTGCACCGGTTATCGCACTCAACGACGGATACTCGATTCCCCAGATCGGTCTTGGCACGTGGCCGCTGGACGACGACCAGGCGGCGGCCGCCGTCGTCCATGCCGTAGAAGCCGGCTACCGGCACATCGATACGGCAGTGAAGTACGGCAACGAACGCGGCGTGGGCAACGGCATCAAGGCCAGCGGCGCTGATCGCGGCGACCTCTTCATCACCACCAAACTGGATGGCGAGTTCCAAGGGAATGACAAGGCTGTGGAGGGGCTGAAGGGGTCGCTGCAGCGCCTTGGCCTCGACTATGTGGACCTGCTGCTGATCCACTGGCCCTTGCCCGGCCGGGATCAGTTCATCTCCACATGGAAAACGTTCGAGCGCCTTCAGGCAGAGGGAAAGGTGCGCTCCATCGGCGTGTCCAACTTCAAGCCCGAGCACCTCGAGCGGTTGATGGCTGAAACGGATATTGTTCCCGCCGTCAACCAGGTCCAGCTGACCCCTGCCGTGACCCGGGTGGCCGCAAGGGAATTCCATGCAAAACATGGCATTGCCACCGAGTCCTACAGCCCTTTGGGTGGTTCCGGGGCCGGCATCCTGGGCGCACCGGTCGTGGGCCGGCTGGCCGAAAAGCACGGCAAGACGCCGGGCCAGGTGGTGCTGCGCTGGCACGTTCAAAACGGATTGGTAACGATTCCGAAGACTGCCAATCCGGACCGGATGCGTGAGAACCTGGATGTCTTCGATTTCGTCCTGGATCCGCAGGATCTCGCGGAATTGGCTGCCCTCGACGAGGGCCCCGGCGCCGGAAACGATTCGGACGTAACCGGACACTGAGGCGGCCCTGAGCAGCCTCTTTCCTCCTCTCCGGGGTTGGCAAATCGATAGTAAGCATGATTACTATTAGGGCAGAGGATGAATTGCCTCCGGAATCCGGGGGCGTCCTTACTTAGGAAGAGGAGCGAAAAAATGGGTTTCATTGCATTTCTGATTCTCGGACTTATTGCCGGTGCGATTGCAAAGGCGATCCTTCCGGGACGCCAGGGCGGCGGCTGGATCATCACCATGGTGCTGGGCGTCGTAGGTGCCCTCCTTGGCGGATGGATCGGCGGCGCGCTGTTCGGCGGCGGACTGCAGGAGTTCTTCTCGCTGCAGACCTGGCTGCTGGCGATCCTCGGATCGCTGATCGTCCTTGCGATCTACGGCATGGTCACTAAGCGCGGTGCGCGCCGCTAACGCAGCGCCCACAGCCAGGAAGCCGGCCTGGGGAGTACATCCCCAGGCCGGTTTTCACATTTCCGGTCACGGCGTTGCAGCCGGGCCGGACCTGGAAACCTTCTTTCGGAGCAGGAGTTCACCATGAAAAACAAGCTTCTTTTGGGTGTTGGAGTTGCCGTCGGTTACGTCCTTGGATCACGGTCAGGACGCGCTGCATACGACAAGCTGAAGGCCCGCGCCGCCGGAGTCTGGGACAGCAAGCCCGTTCAGGACAAAGTGGCAGTTGCTACCGAGGCCATCAAGGAGAAAGCCCCGGATGTAGCCGACCAGCTCACAGAAGCAGCCCGGCGCGCCGGAACTGTGTTGGGTTCGGCTATACACCGCGATGACTCCTCCGGGAAGTCAGCGCCATCCAGCGCCGATACTTCACCTTCCGCCGGTTCGGCGGGCGGGCTCGGCGGAGACCACATTCCAGCCCACAGCACGCATCCCGAAACCACGAACCTCGGCACCACCAGCGAGGGCAACTCCAAGAGCTAACCGCTCCGCGGAGACAGCCGCCTTGGGGTGAACCCCCGATTGACAAGGGGCTCCTGCCTTCCGTGTGCTACAACTGATTCGCCTTGCCGGCCGTCGCGATCCTTGGGGGACGCGCCGGCCGGCAGCGTGTTTAAGCTCTGCCCGCTGGCTCCTGCCTATTCCGTGCTGCCGGTGCAGGGAATCGAACCGAGCATCCATGCGCTGCCAAAACCTAAGACCTGGCGTCGGGCCATTGGTTGGGGTCGTAACCGTTGATCCCCGGTACACGTCGTGCTGGCTGGAGGCTATCCACGTCTTCCGCATGCTCAGGGGCAACGGAATCCGCGTTTACGGCAGCGTCATTACCCGAATCCTCAGGGTCCTCCCGGACCGTCTTGCCGCGTTCCCTGCCAGCCATTTGCCACTCCCGGCCCATTGTTGACGAAGGCCCGTCTGCATGAACCACTACGGCAACCCTAGTCCCGGGCGAACGCCGAAACCGCTGGAAACCATCAAGAAAATGGCAAATTTCCTCGAGGTACAGCTGCGCGTCCGCTCCGACTGCGGGTGACGTGACCGGGTCGCGTGACCTGGTCAGGGGCCGGTTGGGGTCAGGTTTTCCACATAGGGGTTTGTGGGGGTCCTGATTGTCAGTGCCCTTTGGCAGAGTGGGGTCATGGAAGCCATTGGGGAGCAGGTGTCGGAGAGCGAGGACTCTTCGGGCTTGCTGCCTCTGGGCCGCTCCAGCAGCCGCCCTTCCGCCACGCCCGACGACGGGCCGAACCTCCGCACGGCAGGCCACCTTCGGCCCGTCCCCGGCTCCCCCGCACCAGACCACGCATCAGAGCAGCCACTGGACCTGCCTTTGGATGTGTCTGCCCTGACCGCACGGGTGGCCGCCGCGGCTGTCACAGCCCGCGAAGCCCTGCCCACAACCGGCTACACCAGCGCGGCCACGTTCGCCGCCGACGTCGAAGAGCTCTCCCGCTGCGTGGAGTATCTCCAACTCATCGCTGCCGGGGCCGTGGACCACACCCGCACCCACGCGATCACCGA
>NZ_JBFTHJ010000022.1:0-60671 GCF_056394175.1 Pseudarthrobacter sp. 10T415
GCGCTGCTGTCGGCAGAGAGCGTGTGGGGCCTGCAGATCGTCAAAGATGTTGGCAAGAAGCCGGGTACCGTCTACCCCATCCTGGACAAGCTTGAAGCTGCCGGATGGGTCCGGGGCGAATGGGACGCCAGCGAGGAGCGGAAAGGCCCCCGCCGCCGGTATTACCGGCTCCTGGCCGAGGCCCGCCCCCTTGCCCAGGAATACGTTGCGACGCAGAAAGCCAAGACGCCACCAGTGCAGGGACGACCGTCGCCCGCGCTTCTCGAAGGTCGCTGGAGCGGGGCATGAGCGTCGGCGACGCCCTCCTGAACCTGTGCCTGATGGTGACACCGCCCCCCTGCGCGCGGTCCGCGAAGAGCAATGGAGGGCCGACCTTCGCGACGGCCCGTCCATGGGCATTTCAGCGGGTTCCCTCCTTGCGGCGGCCGCGCGTTCGTCGGCCACCGCAAGGGTCCAGGACATGCTTTACCGCGGCGGCACCGTGCTGGCGCGCATCAAAGGGGGAAACATGAAGATGACACTGGGCATTGCCGGCGCTGCTGCATTCGTGGTGGCTGGGACGGTCTTTGGCGTTCAGGCCAGCAACTCGGCCGGGGAGGCACCCGCGGCTCAGACGCCTGTGCATGACCTGCAGATCCAAGGATACGAGGGGTGGTGGAACTCGACGCCGGCAAACGGCGACACCACCGGGCTGCCGGCAGAGACAGTTACCGTCAACACCCGCACCGGAGACGTCATCGACGTCTTCAACCGGGCCAAGAACAGCACCCTGGCCTCGGATGTGGATTACACGCCCGTCCCGGATCCGTCCTGGCCGGCCAACTCGATCATCATCATTGACACGGCCTCCGGACAAATAATCGAAGATTTCCTGGTCGACGACAAGGGCTCCCCACTCGACGAAAACGGCAAACCCCTCGGATCCCCTGGCGCATAGAGGTCGCTGAGGTCTGACCGGTACGGCAGCCGCTCACTAGCCCGTTTCGAGTGCAAACCGGTTCTGACTTCTACCGCCATCAGCCCGACAACAGAAGCCGAACGTCCCACCGGACCCACTAAAGGACCCCACTCCCCCAGCTTTACAGAATATCCATTATCGGCGTTTCAAAACGGCTAGGGGAGAGGTTCCGGCAGGGGCCGTTTACCGGCGCACAGGCACCCGGTTCCCTCTCCACCGAAGCAGCTACTGGCGCGTCCACGACCTGTTCAGCGTCCGGCCCTGGACGAGCACGAGGGGCGACGGTTGATCCGCGACCTCGCCGAACTTGCCGCAACCCGCCGGCCCGAGACTTCCTAAGAGGATCACCACCTGGCGTGCGCTGCACCATGAACGTACTGTCCACAGCGGGTGTCACGTGTCTCGCCAAGCTGCTGACCAGTACTAATAGCGAGATATGTGATTGTACGGTCTTTGAACCCCTTGCTATATTCATCCTGTCAGCGCGCCTTCAGTGCGCGCAGACTCTGGAGTTGGGGGCTTCTTCTCGGACCTGGTGACGCTTGCGTTACATCCGTCGTGGGCGTCTGACAAACGACCACGTCACCGAGGGGAGCGCTACCCTGTTGAAACACTCAAACCAACCGGGGCGCGCTGCTGCCCGGTCGGGCGCGCGGCGCGTGATCCGCGTCATCTCCGCCGCGGTCGCCCTGGTGGTCATGTTGGGCGGATGGGGGGCAGCTGCGGCCGCCTTGCCGGCCGAGGCCAGCCTGCTGCCCGCCCCGGCAGAGACCCTGGCGCTACCCGAATCCCCTGAGGCAGCCGACGGTTCCGCGCTGTCCACGTCCGGTCCGAAGCCCGGGCCGGCTCCTGAGCATCCGTCCACCCAGCCGGAAACCCCGGAGAAGCCGACACTGGACGGATCTGACCCGTCCACCACCGGCCCTGTTCTGGGAACGGAACCCGTTCCGGCGGGTAACGCGGCGGTCCCGGGCACCGCCCCCGAGGTGCCCGGTGAGGAATCGGTGGCCGAATCAGGCCGGGCTCCGCCCCCTACAGCCCATACAGCCCAGGCGATCGGCCCCTTCGCCCAAGTCGGTCTTCTTGCTGCGGGGGTTGCCGAGGCACCCCGCCAGGTGTGGTTTGAGGCCTTCGAACAGGGACTGATCAACACCGCCAGTGGACTCCCTGCGTACTCCGGAGGCCAGTACACGGCATCGACAGGCTGGCTAAGCGGCACCAACTGCACCGGTGTTCTTCTGAATTATTCCGCCCCGTACCCGAACCCGGCTTTTTGTCCCACGCAAGCAAATGGCCTTGGGCAGTCTTCCCTTTCTGCGCGGGACACCCGCCGTATGGCAGATGTCCTCGGCCAGGTAGCGGCAGGGGTTCCGGGTTCCGCTTCCGCCACCTCACCGGCCAACAGTTCTACTGCTTCCACGCAGGGTAACCACGCCCTGGTTGCCCGACCCTACTCAACCGTCGCCGGCGGCACGACGGTACTGCAGGCCACCAACGGGACCGGTGTGACCGCCCCCGATTCCCGGTTCTATGCGCTGGGCATGAACGCCGTCGGCGCGCAATGCGGGACGAACAACGCATCGCTTTCACTGAACCTGGTGTCGGGGGCAACCACCCTGCTGGCAGGGTTCGCGTCCCCGGTTATCCCCTGCACGAGCACGGGCAACGTCTATTACACCTCCCCGGTTCTTCCCACTCTCGGGACCATCTCCGGGATCCTCGACCCGGTCTGGTCGGCCTCCGTACGCGCCGGAACCTACAGCGGGACGAACACCGCCCTCCTCACGCCCGCACAGATCTCCGCTGCCAGGGTGCAGCTCGTGAACACGGTGACTGGTACCGGCAGCGGATTCGGTGTCGACAACCTCCGCGTCCTTGATGTCACCCCTGCCCTCGATGCCGCTTTCGAGACGGGCCCTGCGACGGCGACCGTCCCGACCACGCTGACCTACACGGTCACCAACACCAGCGACCTGCTCGCCAAGACCGACTGGGGATTCACCACCGCACTGCCCTCCGGGCTGACGGTCGCGCCGACCCCGGCGGTGGCCGGCACCTGCACCAACGCCGCCGGCACCGCTTTCACGGTCACCGCCGCGGCAGGGTCGGGCAGCATCACAGCGGCCGGCGGTGACCTCACCGCGGGCACGACCTCGTGCACGATCTCCGTTGATGTGGTGGCCGCCAACGCCGGAACCTACACCAGCGGCAGCGTGAGCCCCGCCGGGCTCATCACCGCCCAGCCCGCCAGCCTCACGGTAGCGGCCGCGACGACCATCACGGTCCGTAAAAACCTGCCCGCTCGCACCACGTCAACGGACCAGTTCACCCTGTCACTCCAGAGCGGGACCACGGTCCTGGCCTCGGCCACCACTACCGGCACAGCGAGTGGTATCCAGGCCGCGCAGATCAGCCGTACCGTTGTGCAGCCCGGGGCGACCTACACCATCCACGAGGCCCCCACCTCGGGTGCAGGGCTCGGCTACGCCAACAGCTACGAGTGCACCCGGTCCGGCACCGTGATCGCCTCCGGGGCCGGGGCCGCCGGCGCCATCACCATTCCCGATGAGGTCGGCATCGACGTCGTCTGCACCTTCACCAACACCGCTCAGGCGGCACGGCTGTTCTGCGACACGAACCATTTCTACTCGATCACCGCCGCGGGCGCCCTGGAACAGGGCGACATCGTCTCGGGGAACCTCGCACCTGTCGGTAGCTGGGCCGGTGTCACGGCCGCCAACGCCCTCGGCGTCGGCGCGGACGGGAATCTCGCCTACGCCCTGGACCGATCAGCGGACGCCAGCGACGTCGCCTCCATCCTGAAGTGGACCCCCGGCGGCGGCTTCCAAAAGCTGGCCAACACCGCTTACACGACCGTCGCCGGCGGAACCCAGATCGATGGCAGCATCGTGGCCGGCGCCATCGACCTTTCGACCGGCAGGTATCTCTTTGGCACCTTTGCCAACTCGCAGTTCTACCTCTGGAGCTTCACCGAAGCGAACCCTGCCGCGACCCGCTTCGCGTTCGTCGGGGCCTTCCCGACCGGCTCCGCACCGAACGGCAACGGCGACATGGCCTTTGACGGCCGCGGAAACCTGTACGTCGTCGGCGCGGCCACGGTCAACTCCACCAACAGCGCCACGATCTACACCGTCACCGCTGAGTCTCTTGCCGCGGCATCCGGCGGCACTCTGGCTGTGAACACATCCACGGTCAAAGCAACCACCGGCACCGATGCGGCGTTCGCCAATATCAACGGCATCGCGTTCTCCCCGCGGGGCACCGTCTACCTTTCCAACGCCGGCAGCGCGTACGAATTCGATGCAACGACCTGGCGCCGTGTGGCCGGCACCCCGCGCGTGGCGGTGAACTCCGTGGACCTCGCCGGCTGCTCCTCACCGCCGACAATCACCGTGCAGAAGAACGTCGTCGGACGCCAGGCGGCCAGCGACCAGTTCACGCTGACAGCATCCGCCGGGTCCCCCCTGGCAGCATTCGCGACGGCAACGACGGCCGGCACGGCCACCGGGCGGCAGGCCGCGCAGATCGGGCCCTTCCCAACCCAGGCCGGCGCCGCGATCACGATCTCCGAAGCCATGGCCACCGGGTCGGCCTCGGCCATCAGCGCGTACACCACCCTGTTTGAGTGCTGGGCCGACGGTGTGCGGCTGAGCACGGGCACCGCCACGACCGGGTCCGTCACGATGCCGAACAGGCTCAGTGCGAACGTGACCTGCACGTACTTCAACTCCCCCGCCCCGGTCTCCACCGTCCGGATCACAAAGACCATCCGGGAATTCTCCGGCCTGACCCGTCCCGGGGCCGACTGGAGCGTGGGCACCACGGCGACGGCAACGACCGGCACCGCGACCGCCCTGCCGGGCGGGGCACCCCGGCAGCAGACCGACGCTGCAGGCCAGGCCAGCTGGACCATCCTCTTCGGCTCGGCAGCATCCCGGGCAACAGTGGTCGTCTCGGAAGTCCAGCAGGACGGCTTCGCGTTCGTCAGCGGCGCCTGCACGGTCAACGGGACGGCCCGGCCGGCTACCTTCACCCAGGCCGGGACCGTGATCAGTGCCTCCCTGACCGCCATCGCCCCCTCCTCGGCGGTCGAATGCACCCTGGTGAACCGGCCCACCGCGTCCCTGACCCTTGTGAAGGAGGTGGCCTACGGATCCGCGCTCCCGACGGACTGGACCCTCAGCGCCACCGGCCCGGCCGGGGCGTTGCCCGGGCCAGCCGGCCGTAACGGCACAGCAGCAGCCTCCGGGGTTCCCGTCACCCCCGGTGTCCCCTACCGCCTGGCAGAAGCCGGCGGCACCGGCACCTACGTCCAGACCGGGACCTGGCAATGCCGGACAGCAACCGGCGCCACCGTGGAGGTCACGGCCTCCGGGGACCTCACCCCGCCCGGCACCGCGACGATCACGTGCACGGTGACCAACGCGACGGCGTCCATCACGCTGCTGAACCAGGTGATAAACCCCCGGCCCGGCTTCCAGGCCCCCGACTGGAGACTCACCGCGACCCCCGCACCGCTGCCAGGGGTGGCCCTGCCCACCGAGAACCGGCCAGGGGCCGAGTACGCCGCTGCAGGGAACCCGGCGAACACCTTCGAGGTGCGGCCGGGACACAGCTACACCCTCGCCGAAGCCGCCACCGACCCGACACGGCGGCTCGCGTACCAGGAACTTCGCCTCGAACGGCTCACAGGGTCAGTGTGGACCCCGGTGACCTCACGAACCATTTCCGCTCCGGCGGCCGGGCAGACCGCGGTCTACCGCTTCGTCAACGCCCCCGTGGAGCCGACCCGCCTGCCGCTGACCGGCGGCACGAGCGCCGACGCGTTCTACATCGGAGGAGGGGCGCTGCTCGTTACAGCCCTCGGCCTCCTGCTGTGGAACAGGCGTCGAAGAATGCGAGGCGCCTTGCAGTGAACCCCCTGCTCTTTCGCCCCGTCCCCTTTTGGTCTCACTAACTATCCGCATCCTCACCTCACATAGGAGAAAACCCGTGTCCATTCCGATCCTCGGACGGCTTTCCGCCGCCGTCGGCGTGCTGGCGCTGACGGCAGCGGCAGCTCTCGTCTCCGTCGCACCGGCGACGGCCGTCACGCAGCCCGGCAACATCGACCCGGCCATCGCCCGCACCCTGACCATCCACAAATCCGCGCTGGGCCCCAACAATGGCCAGCAGATCGGCACCGGCCAGGAAGTCACCGTCCCCGGCACGCCGCTCTCCGGTGCAACCTTCACCGCCGCCCTGGTCCAGGGCGTGGACCTCACCACCACCGAAGGCTGGAACGCTGTCTCCACCCTCACCCCGGCGACGGCCGCCTCACGCGTCACGGCCGCCGACACCTACACCGCCACCACCGGGACCAATGGCGTGGCGGTCTTCAACAACGGCAACACCCTCCCGATCGGTCTGTACCTTGTGACCGAGACGGAACTGCCGGTCGAGGCAACGAACCCGTCCGCGCCCTTCCTGGTAACCCTTCCGTTCCCGACCGGCCCGGGCGGGGCACCGTCCAACCAGTGGATCTACGACGTTCACGCGTACCCCAAGAACGCTGTCACCGACCTGACCAAGACCCGCGTCCCGGCGCCGGCCAACTCGGTCGAAGCCCGCAACCCGGACCTGATCCGGTGGGCCATCAACTCCGACGTCCCGACCCTCGCGGCAGGCGACGCCCTCACCACGTTCACGCTGACCGACACCCTGCCGGCCGAACTGACCTACCTTGGCACCGGCCCGACCGGGGTCGCCCCGACAAGCATGCGGGTCGCGAACGCCGCCGGCGTCACCCAGAACTTCGTCGACGGCACCGACTACACCCTCACCTACGACGCCGCCACACGCAACGTCACCGCAGCGTTCACCCCGGCCGGCCTCAACCGCCTCAAAGCCCTGCCCGGCGGCGACGTCACCCTCACCGTGCTCAGCCGGGCAATCACGATCCCGGCGAACGGCATCATCACCAACACCGCCACGTCCGTCGTGAACGACGCCACCGAAACGGTCACCGGCAGCACACCGATCGGCCAACTCACCGTTTACGCCTTCCAGGACGAGAACGGCGTCCGGACCCCCCTGGCAGGTGCCGGCTACCAGGTGTTCCTTAACCAGAACGACGCCAACCTCGGGCAGAACCCGGTCTCCATCAACGGCACCCTGACCTGGACCACCGGGGCCAACGGCATCGTCGCGATTCCGATCATCACCCCGGGCAACTACTACGTCCGCGAGATCACCCCGCCGGCCGGCTTCCAACTGCCGACGCCGGCGCAGGTGCAGACCCAGGTCGTCGCCGGTCCGAGCTCCACCACCGCACCGGTGCAGAACTACGTCGAGTTCGAACACAACCAGGTCCCGGCGTTCGCTCTGCCGCTCACCGGTGGTGACGGAGCCCTCTGGTTCACCGTCGGCGGTATCGGGCTCATCGCCCTTGCCCTCGGAACCGGAATCGTCTCCGCGCGCCGCCGCCGTGCCACCCTGGCACCCGCCAGCGCGTAACGTAGCACTGTGAAAGCGAAGGCGGGACGTCAAAAAGGCGCCCCGCCTTCGCACTTCCCCGGCAAAGAATCAGCCACATTACCCCCCGACCCGTCCACGCATCAGAGCAGGCGCGGACGGCGCAAGCACCTTCGATGGCGCCTCCCGGCGCTTCCGCTGCTCGTCGCCGTAGCGATGGTCGCCGGCGCCGCGCTTCTCCTCTACCCGTCCGCAGCGGCATGGTTCAGCTCCGTGGAACAATCCCGCGAGATCGACAAACTCACCCAGGGAATCAAGGACCTTGGAGCAGAAACCCTGCACGAACGGCTCGCCCAAGCCCGCGAATACAACCAGAACCTGAATGGCGGCGGCGCAGCCGTCGCCGCGAACGAGCGGCTCCCGCTCGCCAACGAACCCGCCACCGATACCGGGCCAAAGTACCTCGACATGCTGCGCGGAGACTCCGAAGGCCTCATGGCCCGCATCAGGATCCCCTGGATCAAACTGGACCTGCCGATCTACCACGGCACGAGTAACGCCGTCCTCGAACACGGCATCGGTCACCTCGAAGGCACCGCGCTCCCCGTGGGTGGCGCATCGACCCACGCGGTGGTGACCGGACACAGAGGCCTGGCCACCTCCGAACTCTTCAGCAACCTCGACAAAGTCACCGTCGAGGACACATTCACCATCGAGGTCTTCGGTGAGATCCTCTCCTACCGGGTCATCGAAACCATCGTGGTCGAGCCCGATGACACCCAAAACCTGCTCATCCAGCCCGGAAAAGACCTCCTAACCCTCGTCACCTGCACACCCCTGGGCATCAACAGCCACCGCATCTTGGTCACCGGCGAACGGGTCATACCCACCCCGCAGGAAGACGTCGACGCGGCCGGCGAAGCCCCCGACATCCCAGGGTTCCCTTGGTGGATGGTGATCGCCGGCGGCGTAATCGTGGGCGCCGGATCCTACGTGTGGATATCAGGACGGCCGCCACGGGCCCTGCAGCTCCAGCGTCAGCACCGACCTTAGATGCCAAATGCTGTCCAAGCACGTCCACGGGTAGCGGCAGGATACCTGGGCCGGTGGCGTCCGGTTCCGCCTAAACAATGCGAGAACTTTCTCCCCGGGGTTTCTAGCCCGAAGAGCTTACCCGGCTTAGGTGACAACACGCCGGAACTGGACGAGTCGCATCGCCTTTACACAATCTGCATAATGGGGCGTTTAATCCGAGTGCTCACTAGATGGGGAGACACGCATCTGGTCGAGGATTGTTCTGCAGCGTTATCGCCCGAAGCCGCTGCAGCGACGCCGGAGGCCGTGACTAACGGAGCGGGGAGTTCCTGTAGGCGGAATCGTTACGCGTACGGAGCCGAGATATCCTCGATGAGTGGCTAAGAGGATAATGGCGGAACCGGCTTTTTTCATCCTCTCAGTCCTCGCCCAAGGTTCCGCCCACGGCTACATGGTCATTTCAGAAGCAAAGAAATTGTCCGGTGGACGCGTCAAACTACAGTCCGGCGCCGTGTACGCGACCTTGCAGCGTCTCCATAGACAGGGGCTTGTATCCGTTGCCCGCGAAGACTTCATCGATGGCAGGCTGCGGCGGTACTACGACCTGAAGGACGCGGGCGCAGCTGCTCTCGCAGAAGAAATAGCTCGGCTCGAAACAAATCTCGCAGCCGGAAAAGCTTCCCTTGACCGTCGTGCGCCACGGCCGGAAAAGGCTGGAGCAGCGATAACGGGTAAACCACTCCTCGGCGCGGTCAACACATAGCCAGGCCCTCAGCCCTAAAGACCCCCAAGCGCACGCCTGGGCGCTGCTGCACCGCCCGTCTTGGACTCCGGTCCGCGGGCGGAACTAAATGGAGCTCCTGGCATCCGCGTCCGGGCGTCCTCCGGCAGCTCCTTCAGGACGATCACATCGGCGACCCGCGGCAGTTGTGAGATGCGCGCTTCCAACTACGGCTGGACCTACGTAGCAGCCAGCGGTCATTGGCTGGGCGACTCAGAAGGCCTCATGGCGCACCCGGATCCGCTCCATCAAAGTCGACTTGCTCATCTACCACGGCACGAGTGACGCCGTCCTAAAACACGGCAAGAGAAGCCCACGGCAATCATCATTGAATCCAGAGTTTCAAGCCACAACGGACCACGTAAGTAGAGGCTGAGAAGCGACAATCATTTCCGGACGCCTCGCAGCGGGCGTAAGAATATGGGGCCGGCGTCGGAAGGACCACTGGTGCCCCCCAGTACCAGCATTGGCTACTGTCATCGGCACAATCATCACGCCTTCATCCCCTCCTGCCCGGCAGCGGTCGAACCGGGAACAGCCCTGTCACGAGGTAGACGATCAATTCGCCCAGAGAACCTGTCGAAACCGAAGATCCGCCATGTTCTCTACTGAACGTGACTCGTGCGTTCTTTGCTGCCTTGGCCCCCTGACCTCTTAAAGGATTTAGTGCAGTATCCTTCCCGGAAGGACACCTTTTCCAGAAAGTCTGAGGGGACACAGACACCATGAAGAACGGCACTCTAACCAACGAAACTGGAGCCATCACCATTGGCGCGGCCTTCTTGCTGGGCGGCCGGAGCACGGGCACCGGCGCGGCAGCGGCATGATCGACAAACTGAGCGCCCTCCCGGGTGCCAAGCTCGCGTTAGGCGCATTCATTCTTACCGTCCTGCTGGGCCTCGGCGGCGCGGCCGCGTCAGCCCTCTGGCAACAAACCGCGACAGCCACCATGACCGTCACAGCCGCGCCCTCCTGGCCCGGGGAGATCACCTTCACCAGGTTCACCTGCACGAACGACAGTCCTAAGAAAGTTGCCACTCTGACCGCCATCGGCGCCAGTAAGCCAACATCAATGACGTACTCGGCACTGCAGGTGGACGGAACCTACGGCCCCTCCTACGACGACGCTGTGTCCCTGGGTACGGCGAGCACCGTGACCATACGCATGAACTCAAAGATCATTGCCGACAACCGCTCCACCTCGTTGCTGACCATCCGTGTGGTGGCCACCTACGCCGACCAAACCCACAGCACCGGGACCGCAGTCGTTGGGCTGGAACAAGGCAACAGCAGTGACAAGGTCACCTGCATTTCCACAAACACGTAGCTTCCCTCATATACCGACGGATGCCCCCGCGAGCTACCGTGCTGAGCGTCGGGAAGCGCTCCTCAACGGCCAAACTTCTCGTTCCGCGAACAGTGAATAGCCCCTTTGCTGGGCGATGGTGTTCAGCGGGGCGAGCTGTTGAACTACAGCCCGAATGACCTGCCCACTCTCTCTTCTGGGGGATTCCCGGCGCCTGTCTGGGCGAATACAGCGAAGGTCCATCGGCCTTCCGTTTCCGTATTCGCTTCAGGTCTCGATCATGGCGTCTTGTCGGCTCAGCGATTCGCTGTGCACTGGGACGCAGGGTGGGCGCGGCTAACTGATATGGGCCCGCGGGGGGCCGCAGGCACCGGTCCGGGGATACCCGGAAGGTCCCGGCCTGTTGGGAGCGGGACCTTCCGGGTAGGGTGCTGGCTGCCTAAGAGGCTCATGTCAGCCATCGTTCCCAGGACCGATGGGCGGGCCGAGGGCGACGTTGACACCCGATAGCCCTACTATCCACCTACCTACGCGTTTTGGCGAGAACCCATCGGGCGCTTCATTTTCTGGGCCGGGACCAAAGCGTTGAATCGGGGGGATGATGCGAGCCCTCACGGGACGCGGGAGACCAGTCAAGAGGCATCGCAGCCGTCACGATTTATCACGGAAATTGATCGGGCGTCCCGCGAGTGGTCGGGCAGGGGCAGATTCAGAACGACCCGTATCGTGCCGTATTTCCACAGCATTTGTAAACCGCTCAAAGTCGAATTTGAAAAACTATCGACGTGTTTTGACGGATAACAACCGCACAGCACGAAAAGGCAGTGAATGTTACTGAATTGCGGGCCCGACAGGCACCGTTTGAATGATATTCCCGCCCCCGCATTGGACTTATCTGCAGGCTCAGGTAATGCTGGTCTGCCTCGAACAGCATGGCGGACATTGATCAACCCGCACGCAGGCTTCGTGCAAGGTTGTATCAAGATTCCCGGCACCCTTCCGCGAGGAGCCAACCCGAGAAGTTCCGCCCCAGCAGGCCGTTGTCACTGGTCAGCGGGGTAGACGTGACTGCGCCGCAGCACCAGTCCTGTGGATGGCACTGCTCGAACACCTCCGACTCCAGCTGGCTGATTATTCTCGCCGAGGCCCGAAAGCGACGGTAAGCCGCCTTATTATTTTCGCTTTTTCCATGGCTTCTCAACGTGTACTCAGCTGTCGCGCAAGCAAACCAAGTAGTGAAATTAAAAGGTCCGGCTAAAAGACAGGTACCGCCTCTTGTTGCCGCCCAATATTGTTTTCCGATATTCCTTTGTTATCGAAGTTTCCAGCCGACCCGATCTGGGGGACGCGGGCCTCGACACTCATTGGAACTCACCAAAGGAACACAAAAATGAATTCACTCATGGTCTCCATGATCGCCTTCACCGCCGGCATCAAGACCCGCCTGTTCAAGGAAGAGAAGGGTGCAACGGCCGTCGAATACGGCATCATGGTCGCCCTCATCGCCGTCGTGATCATCGCAGCTGTCGTCGTGCTCGGCGACCAGGTCGCCGATGCTTTCGACAAGATTGTCGTCAAGCTCGGCGGCACGGCTCCGGTCCGGCCGTAACTGAACCGCAGCGCCTGCCGGCTGTCCCGATGCCGGGACAGCCGGCAGAGCCGGTACGGGACGGGCACCCACCGTAGCCGCGCACCGTCAGGTGCATTTTCTTGGGGGTGCACCCAGAGGGGAAGAAAACCGTGAAAACACGCTTAATCGGTGGAATCGCAGCTCTGCTGCTGGTCATCATCGGATCTTTCATGCTGATCAACTACGTCTCCGGCGCGGACCGCCGCGCCCAGGCGGCGCTGGAGCCGGCGGATGTCCTTGTTGTCAAACAGTCGGTTCCGGCAGGAACCAAGACCGAGGACCTGGCAGCCTATGTCGAAGTGAAATCCGTACCGGGCGGAACTCGGGCGCCGGATTCAGTGGCCGACCTGGCAGACGTGCCAGGAAAGGTCACGTCCGTGGAACTGGAGCCGGGTGAGCAGGTACTGTCTGCCCGCCTGGTGGACCCGACACAGCTGATCACCCCCGGGGCGGTCCCCGTTCCTGATGGCCTGCAGGAAGTCACCGTCCTCCTTCCACCGGAAGCAGTGGTCGGCGGTTCACTCCGCGCCGGCGATCTGGTCGGCGTCTATGTGTCGATGGCAGGCGCCAACCCGGCCGCTCCGGAGGAGGTCGCCACCCAGCTCCTCTTCGACCAGGTCCTTGTCACCAGCATCCAGCAGGCGCCCCCGGCAGACACCGCCACACCGGCCAAAGGAACGTCTGCCGTTCCGGGCGGTTCGGCGTTCGTAACGTTTGCGAGGAACTCTGTGGACGCCACGAAAATCATTCACAGTGCCGGAAACGGCAGTATCTGGCTCACGAAGCAGTCGGCGGCCACCCCTCCCAGCGCCCGTTCCCTGGTGAGTACAAGTCAGGTATTCAAATGAGCCGGTTCCTGGCATTCACCACCTCCCGGACGTTCGAGCGGCGCCTGACGGCGTCGCTGGGACGCGACCATGAGCTCCAGGTCCTGGACCCGGCACTCGTGGCAGGCGCACCGGCAGGGCCGCTGCTGCAGAGCCAGCAGGGCCCGGTCAACGTGCTCGTCATCGGGCCTGACGTGAACCCCGAGCAGATGCTGGCCATCGCAGCCGGGGTGGACCGGACCAGCCCGGGTGTGGTGGTGGTCGTGGCAGCCGTTCTGACAACGGAGCTCGCCCTTGCAGCGATGCAGTGCGGGGTCCGTGACGTGATGGCCCCCGACGCGGAACCCGTGCAGATGCGTCAGGTTCTTGAACGCAATGCCCTCACCTCGAGCACCCGGTTCGAGGCTGTCGCCCGCGACGCGGAAGACCAGCGCAACCGGGGCAGGGTCATATCTGTCATGTCGCCTAAGGGTGGGGTGGGCAAAACCACGGTCGCGACCAATCTAGCGGTCGGCCTGGCTAAAACGGCGCCGAGGGGCGCCGTCATTGTTGATCTCGACCTGCAATTCGGGGACGTTGCCTCAGGTCTGAATCTGGACCCTCAGCACACCATCAGCGAGGCGGTCACGGGAGCGGCGCCCAACGATCCGATGGTCCTGAAGGCCTTCCTCAGCCGGCACGAGTCCGGCGCCTATGTCCTCTGCGCTCCCCACCGCCCCGCGGATGCTGACCTGATCAAACCCGTGCACGTCACGACCTTGATCAATCAGCTGTCCCTGGAGTTCCCGTACGTCATTCTCGATACATCCCCGGGCCTGGGCGACGTGGTGCTCGCCATCCTGGAACTGGCAACAGATGGCATCTGGGTGTGCGGGATGGACGTGCCCAGCATCCGTGGTCTTAATCACGGCCTGGAAGTCCTGCGCCAACTGGATCTGGTGCCCGCGGCCAACACTATCGTGTTGAACTTCGCGGACAAGCGCAGCGGCCTCACAGTCCAGGACGTCGAGGCCACGATTGGCCGCCCCGTGGACATCGTCCTGCCGCGTTCACGCACCGTCCCGTTCTCCACCAACTCCGGGATCCCACTGCTGCAGAACGGCAGCCGGGACCCGGCAGGGAAGGGTCTGAAAAAGCTGCTGGAACGCTGCACCCGGAACCCGGAAACCACTAGCCCGAACACACCCCAAAGGAGTGAAACTCCGTGAGTCTCATCGAACGGCTGCAGAAAGCCCGCCCGGCTCCGGACACCGGTGTAGACGCCTCCCCTCTGACGGGGCCGGCCCCGGAACCCCCTGACGTGCGCGACGCTCCGGGACGCCTCGAAGCCTTGGCGACGGCGCCCGCGGCAGCCGCTGACGCGCTGTCCGGCATCAAGAAGCGTGCCGCCGATGAACTCATGGTCCGCCTGGGCAGCAGGATCACGGACACCGGGCTGAATGAGGATGATGTCCGCAACATGGTCCGCGATGCCGTCGGGGCGTTCATTGACGACGAACAGGTTCCGCTGAGCCCTGAGGAACGCCGCCGCCTGATACGCGAAATCGTCGATGAAGTCCTCGGCCTCGGACCGCTGCAACGCCTGCTCGATGACCCGCTCGTCTCCGAAATCATGGTCAACGGTCCCGGACGCATCTACGTCGAACGCGGCGGTCGCTTGCACCTGGCCGAGAGTAGCTTCAGCTCCGACGCGCAACTGCGTACCGTCATTGAACGCATCGTCTCCCGGGTCGGGCGCCGGATCGATGAGGCTTCTCCCCTTGTCGATGCCCGGTTGCAGGACGGTTCCCGTGTCAACGCTGTCATCCCCCCGCTGGCGGTGGACGGCCCGTCGCTGACCATCCGGAAATTCTCCGCTGTCCCCCTGACGGTGGATGACCTGATCCGGTTCGACTCCGTGTCCCCGGACATGGCCCAGCTCCTGGACGCCTGTGTGCAGGCCAGGCTAAACATCATCGTTTCCGGTGGCACCGGCACAGGCAAAACAACCCTCTTGAACGTTCTCTCATCGTTTATCCCCGCGGACGAACGCATCGTCACCATCGAAGATGCCGTGGAACTGCAGCTACAGCAGGACCACGTCGTCCGGCTCGAAAGCCGCCCGGCAAACATTGAAGGCCGCGGCGCGATCAGCATCCGCGACCTGGTCCGCAACTCCCTGCGCATGAGACCCGACAGGATCGTGGTCGGTGAAGTCCGCGGCGGCGAAGCACTCGACATGCTCCAGGCCATGAACACCGGTCACGACGGCTCCATCTCGACCGTGCACTCCAACTCCCCCAGAGACGCAGTCGCCCGCCTGGAAACTCTTGTCCTGATGGCAGGGATGGACCTGCCCCTGCGGGCTATCCGGGAACAGATCGCCAGCGCCGTCCACCTCATCGTTCAGCTCAGCCGGCTCAAAGACGGCACCCGGAGAGTCACCCACATCACCGAAGTCCTCGGGATGGAAGGGGACGTCGTGACCCTCCAGGACGCCTTCACCTTCGATTTTGCTGCCGGCGTCGATCATGCCGGGCGCTTCCTCGGAAAAACACAGGCCACCGGCGTGCGTCCGAGGTTCGTTGAAAAGTTCGCCGACATGGGGATTAACCTGCCCCCTGAACTCTTCATCCCGCAACCGGATGGACGGAGGACCTGGTGATGCAAGGCGCTGCGCTGCTTTCCGGTACCGTCCTGATCCTGCTCGGACTCGCCGCCGGGATCTTCCTCACCTTCCGGCCCCGGTACCAGGACATCCCCGTCAGCCGGCGGCGGCCCTACTCCCGCGGCGCCAAAGCCTCGTCAGTCATTTCACGCGTCAGCAACGCGGCGGTCGCCGCCGCCGAACGCCGTACCGGATCCGGCACCGGAGGACTGTTCGGCTCCGAAGCCCTCAACGGAGCCGGCCTGAAACTTCCCGCATCCGAGTTCGCCGTGCTCCTGGTCATCGTGGCATTCCTGGCCGGCGCTGCCGGCTACATCCTGCAGGGCCTGTTGCTGTGCATCCTGCTGGCCCTCCTCGTCCCACTCGGCGCCACAGTGCTGATCCGCATCAGGACAGGCAGGCGCCGCGCCGCCTTCGAAGGCCAGCTCAGTGACATGCTGATGTCCCTGTCCGGGAGTCTGCGGGCCGGGCACAGCATCGCCCAAAGCCTGCACAGTGCCAGCATCGAGATGGCAGCACCCATGTCTGAAGAACTTGCCCGCATCGCCAACGCCGACAGAATCGGCACCTCAGCCAGCGAAGCCATGGCCGAGGTTGGCCGCCGGATGCGTTGCGAAGATTTCGAGTGGCTCAGCCAGGCAATAGAAATCAACCGGGAGGTCGGCGGTGATCTCGCCGGCGTCCTGGACCACGTTGCCGACACCGTCCGGGAACGGGCACAGATCAAAGGCCAGGTCCGTGCCCTGGCGGCCGAAGGAAAATTCTCTGCGTATATCCTTCTCGCCCTTCCGTTCTTCGTCGCCGCGATCATCAGCGTCACCAACCCCGGCTACATCGGGGTCATGACGCAGCACCCGCTGGGATGGGTCTTCATAGCAGTCAGCATCATCATGATGGCCATCGGCTCGGTCTGGATCAGCCGCATCATCAAGATCGAATTCTAGGAGCGGACATGAACCTCACCGTGGGGCTGCTGATCGCCACCGTCGTCCTTCCACTGGGCTATCTCGCGTGGTCGCTGATCAGCGTGGACAGGACCTCCGCCAGGCTCATTCAAACCCGGCTCGCGGCCACCTCCCGCCGGCAGAGCGCCGCTTCACAGGCGGGGCAGTCTAGTGTGGCCCGCCTGGCCCGGCGGCTGACCCCCCAGGCATACATCAGCAGGCTGGACCGGCTCCTGGCCAGCGCAGGCCGCCCGGCGTCCATGCCGCTGGACCGGCTTCTGACCCTTAAACCACTGGCCGCCCTGACTGCCCTCGCCGCGGCGCTGCTCATCGGCGCGTTCAAAACCCCCCAGGGCAGCATCTTCGCCGTGATTCTCACCGCGGCCTGCTATTTCGTTCCGGACCTGCTGGTCTTCAACACCGGCACCAAACGCCAGGCACGTATTCAGATCGATCTTCCCAACGTCATGGACCAGCTGCTCATCTCGGTTGAGGCGGGGCTCGGTTTTGAAGTTGCCATGGCCCGCGTGGGTAACAGCGGCACCGGTCCCCTCGCCGAAGAGATGGTCCGTACCCTGCAGGACATCCAATCTGGCCGGACCCGCCGCGAAGCCTACAAAGCGCTTGCCGGCAGATCCACCGTGCAGGACCTCAAGAGTTTCGTCGGCGCCATCGTCCAGGCCGAAGCACAAGGCCTGTCCATCTCCCGGGTTCTGAAACCCCAGGCAGACCAGATGCGGGTCAAACGCCGGCTGCGGGCCGAAGAGAAAGCCATGAAACTTCCCGTCGCTGTGGTGTTTCCCCTGCTTCTGTTCATCTTTCCACCCCTGTTCATCGTCATCCTGGGCCCGGCCGTCATCAACGCCATTAACACGTTTTCCGGCCAATGACCCGCCCTCACCCACGCACACGACCCCCGCGAAAGGAGTGCATGATGCGCACCGCCCGCGCCAGCACCCTCCCCGGCCCGCCGGCTGAGCGGCAACGCGGCGCCACCGCCGTGGAATTCGCCCTCATCCTTCCCATGCTCCTGGCCATGCTCCTCGGCGTGGCCGACTTCGGAGTCGCCTACGGCCAGAACATCAGCCTGCAGGCCGCCGCCCGTGAAGGCGCCCGCGAAGGCGTCACACAAGGCGACGTCATCGCCTACACCAACCAGGCAAGCGGCCTCCTGGACAACACCAAGCTGCAAATCAAGTTCGCCGTCGACTCCTCCGGCGGCGCCCCAGGGCTCATGGTCGTCTGCGTCCGCTACCCCCAATCGTCCCTGACAGGCCTGTACTCCTTCGCCCTGAACGGATTCTTCCAATCAAAATCCGTCATGCGCCTCGAAGGAACAGTGCCCGCCACCACCGGCTCGCAGCGCTGGACAGGAGGATCATGCACCCTCTGACGACAGGTCCCCTCCCCCGGCGGCCCCGCGCTGGCCGGGACGACAAGGAACGCGGAGCCACCGCACTCATCGTCGCACTGCTGCTGCCCGTCCTGTTCGGATCGGTGGCCCTCGCCCTGGACTACGGCAAACTCGTCTACGAACGCCACCACCTCTCCAACGCCCTGGACGCCGCCGCGCTGGCAGGCGCCGCGTCGCTGCCCGCCAACCCGGCCGCAGCAAAGGCCGCGGCCCTCAAATACGCATCCGACAACGACCCGGAAGCCTTACCGGCCGTCAGCTTCTGGTGCGTCGTAGCCTCCACAGGGGCCACGAAAGCGGTGGCCAGCGGGCAAATCCCCTCGGTCTGCAACCCGGGCACCACCGCAAACGCCAGATGCAACGAGTCAATCTGCGCCATACCCTGCACACCAGCCGGCACGGTCACCTGCAACTCCATCACCGTCACCGATGACAAAGTTGTCCCCTTCTCGTTCGGGCCAGCCATCGGCATCAATTCCGGCAACACCGGCACCCTGGCAGCCAACGCCTGCAAAGGCTCATGCGGCTCACAAATCCCCAACCCCATGGACGTCGCCCTCGTGGCCGACCGGACCGGCAGCATGACCGACACGGACCGAACCCAGATGGTCAACGGGATCAAAAGCACACTGCAGACCATGACGAAGGACCAACAGTACGTTGCCCTCGGAACGATCCACCGAAGCGCGGACAACCCCGGAACCTGCATCACCAAGCCTTCCACGTCCCAGACAGTGGGCCCCTGGATCCCGGTGCCGTTCTCCAACACCTACACGTCCTCCCCCGCGCTCCCGGGTGGAACGCCGCCGCTGAACACGGGAAGCACCCTCGTCAGCGGGCTCAACTGCTTGAGCAGCTCCAGCGGGGGCACCTACCTCGCCGCGCCCATGAAGGCCGCCGCACGCTACGTCCTGGGGTACGCGCCCAATAATCTGGCCAGCCTGCCCACCCGGTCCCACCCCGCCCGCAAAGCCATCATCTTCGAAACCGATGGTCAACCCAACGAACAAAACATCACGGGCTCCACGGCCCTGACGACCACCAGCGACCTTGGCAGCACCAACGGCACCACGGCCTGCAACAACCTCAAACAGGTCGCCGCCAACGCGAAAGCTGCAGGCGTACTGATCGTCACAGTCGCCTTCGGTGAGGCCAACACCGCCCAGTGCTCCAGCGGCGGCGAACTCGTCCGCAACGTCCTCGCCGGCGCCGCGTCCCCAGACCCCCAAGGTGTTGCCAGCGACGCCGACAACAACTGCTCAACCGCCGCCTTACGGGCCATCGAAAACGCCGACGGGGACTTCTTCTTCTGCGCCGGAGCAGGGACTGAAATGGGCCCCATCTTCGTCTCCGCCGTCAACGCCATCAGCCCCAACTCCCGACTCATCCGCATCCCTTAGCCAACCGCCGGCCACAGCATCGGCACCCCTGACATCCGAGCATGCACCGCGCAGTGAGCGATGCGCCTGTGGCCCTACCCGGTTTCCCGGCGTCAAGGAAGGATAGGTGGACTACAGCGCCGGACCGGGACCATCCTCCGGCCGGAGCGGGTCTTGGGCTGCGATCTGCTGGATCCGCTGAGCGGTCAGGCCAAGAACAGCTGCAATTTCCGGCATCGTCATCCCCTGGCGTCGTAGTTCGGCGATCGCCTCCGACCGCTCCTGCGCGGCCGTGTGCAGCAGGCGCTCTGCCTGGCGCCGCAAATCATCCGCCCGGAGCCAACCTTCAAAAGCCGGGTGGTCGGTACTGTACGTGACGCTGAACGTGACCTCATCATCGGTGTCTTCGGACAGTTGTCGCGCCAGGCGCCGCTGTCCCGCCATCAGACGCCGGTCCGTCACCGTCACGTCCAGATCCGGCGCGACCATGATCCACTGGTTGCCGTCCCAGGAAGCCCGAACCGCGACAATGGATGGAAGGCTCGCTTCATTTGCCGGTTGTCGGCGGAGGAACTGCCCTCGGAGCCATTGATCGATGCGGCCGGCGTCGAAGCGGTCCCCCCCGGCTCCGGCCTCAGCCCGCAGATCCTCATCCGTTCCCTCGAGCGCGTTGGCAGCAAGGCGGAAGTCAGACACCGACAGCCTCGCCCTGCCGGCTGCCTGACGCAACGTCAGCGACCGCCGCGGCATGCCCTCTTGCATGTGCTCGGACACCGCTACCCCCGCTTCACCCGTCCCTGTACCTCAGGCCACAATAGCGGCAGCCGCCCTGTTCCAGGCAACGAGACGCCCCCGGAAATCCAGGCTTCCCAGCTGACTCTTTTGAGAGTCTCCGGACTTTTCCCTCCAAGGGGGTCTCCCTAATGCGGCGCCGCAAAAGAAAGGGGATATTGGCATCTTGTCGCGGCAGGGTGCCGGGTCCACTATTAAGGTCCCATTGCAGTCTGCAGGAGGCAGTCATGTCTGAATTGTTGGACGTCAGCCAGGTTGTGAATTCGCTGAGGTCGGCACGGTCCGCCAGGGAATTAACTCCCCGGGTTTATCACCTGGACGGCGATGCAACAGAGTTGGCGCCCCCTGGGTCCTTGACCGTCCTGTTTGGGGTCAAGGGGTCTCTGGACCGGATTGAGGAAGCCATCGCAGCGGGTGATGTAGACCGGATCAGCGAGGTGGCTTCGGAGAGTAACAAAGCTATCCAGGGCTACCGCAGGGGCATCGGTGCCCTGTCCAATGCCCTTGCCGAATCATCATCTTTTGTGGATGTTTCCTACGGCGGACGCACCCTTGCCAGCGCATTGACCGCCGATGACAGGACGTTCACGCGCGTTATCCACCCTTATCTGGGCGGGGGTGTGGAAAACGAGCAATTCTCCGTCGCGGAATTCTTTGATGAGAGCCGGGCTGGCCAGGAATTGGATGTCGTTGTTGTTGTTCACGAACCAAAAATCGATGATGTCACGCGCGGCGTGCTCGACAGGATCGGGGTTGACGAAACTGAAATCCGTGTCGGGGTGGACCCCAATCTGGTGGCCTGCACGGTCACCGCCACCCCGGTCGTTGTCGCGGTCACCGTTGCCATTGTCGCCACGGCAGCGACGAGCTGCGCCTCGTCCTGGAATGACAGGGAGTGGTACACCGACCCTGACCCCATCATCGGAGAACTGGCCCCGCGGCTGGCCGTGGAGAGGCTGCTCGCCATCCGAGCGAACGACTTCGCCAAGCCCTCCCGGTGACGGTCCTGCTGGTCCTGCAGGTCCTGGTCGGCGCTGCGACAGCCACGCTCATCGCCTTTTCTTCGCTGCGCGCGGTGCCCGTCCTGTGGAAAAAGCTCGCGGGCAGGGACGTTCTGCTGGTCGTGCACGACACCGCATACTTCGCCCCCACACCCAATACGGCAGACTATTACCTCGTTGCCCGGCGCAGTGCCGGGGAAGTGTGGAATCCGGTCCGGACATCGCACCGTGCCATGCGGCTCCACCTCACGGATCCGCACCGGCGGATCCGCAAAGCCCTGGTGGATCTGGGGTCGATGTACATCACCATTGACTCCGCCCGCCGGGGCCGGTCAGCACAGGAGACCAGAACCGAGATCGCAACCTCCGTGCCCTACCTGATCGCCCTCAGCACATGCACCAGCGCTGCGCCCGGGTGGCCGAGCATCCAGTTTGGCTTACTGCGGCTCGATCATCAGGACGGCGCCGAGGCCGTCGACATGCTGGCCATTTCCGATGTCCACCCCACTGTCAGCTGACCAGGCACTGCTGGGGGTTGCCGGGTGCCTGTTCCTCAGCTCAGCGATCACCGGCACCGAATGGCTCAGGCTCATCCGGTCCGGAGAAACCGGGCGGGGCGGCCTGCTCGACTGGAATGTCCTGCGCCTGCGCCGAAGCGTCCTGAAGACTGCCGCCCTCCGCCCCGTGGACCGCCTGTTCCTTAGCAACAGGATGACCGCTGCCCTGGTGGTCACCGGGGTGCTGGCCGCATTCGGTGTCGTTCTCACCTGGCATACCCCGGCGTCCGCCGTGTGCGGGTGTATCGCTGTGGTCTACCTTCTCCTGATGTCCCTGCGGTTTCCCCTTGGACGGGACGGTGCCGACCAGCTCATGCTCGTCCTTTCCCTGGCGGTCTTCGGCTACACCCTTTTCCCGAACGACGTGTCCGCGACGGTCTTCGCCGGCCTGATCTGCGCTGACCTCATCATCGGGTACGAGATTTCAGGGGTCTCGAAGTTCCTCGGCAAACCCTGGCGTTCGGGTACAGCCCTGGCAAATATCCTCCGAACCCGCTGCTACGGATGGCCCTGGGCCGTGAACGTGGTTCCCCCGACACTGCTTGCCCTCGGCGGCTGGGCTGTCATGGTTTTCGAAACGGCATTCATCACCATCCTCTACCCTTCCATACCCTTAGGGCTCGCCCTCGTGACCATCGGTGCTCTCTTCCACTTTGGCTGCTGGGTTGCCATGGGACTGAACGGGTTCTTTTTCACTTACCTCGCGGCCTATCCAGCCCTCATCTGGCTCGTCTTCTCCCTGGGCGGGTAGACCCGCTGCGGCCAGCACCAACCCTTGTACGCGGGCCACGCCGTCTCCCGCACGCACGGTTCCGCCACGTTGCCTGTCCTCCGGTCCTGCCAGCGCTGGTTGCCCGTGTCGACGTGCCACAGGTGATGCTGTTCGCGAAGGAAACGGGCTAGGGCGCGGCCCGTCCCGGGTGACGCAGGTCTGTCCGTGTCTGCCGATGCCGGCGGGTGAAGATTTTCTTAACGGTTCCTGCAGGTGATCTTCGGAAATCCCTTGGCTGAGGTAAAAGGCATTTGGGGGTTTGCCTTGATCCGGGCTTTCCAAACTGAGCACACCCATTCATCACGTGCCGGAGGAAACACCTGTGACCGCAACACCTGAAACACTGACCGAGTCCCGCTACCTATCCGTCGTCAGAGGCCCGGAGCAGGACCAGGACAACACCCGTGCAACCATCGCCTGCGTCATCCCTGCCTACAACGAAGAAGAGACCATCGCAGAGGTCCTGACCGCGCTGCTGGACCAGACCCGGTTGCCGGATGTGATCCATGTCGTGATCAACAACTCCGATGATGAGACCTTCTTCGTGGCCCGTGACTTCGCCGGCCCGCATCAGCGAACCTACCGGGACACCACCCAGATGACCGAGGTCTTTATCCACGACATCGGGGTGAACAAAGACAAGAAGGTCGGAGCCCTGAACTACGGCTTCGCGCAGGTCTGCGATGACTTCGACTACTTCCTCGGCGTGGACGGAGACACCGTCGTGGATGCCTACGCGGTCGAACACCTGGAAAAGGAAATCCTCTCCGACCCGCGCATCGGCGGGATCTCAGCCATCTACACCGTCGCCGAACCCGAGAAGAAAGGTCTGACCGCCAAGTTCCTCACCGCCGGGCAGAGGGCACAGTTCGCTGCCTTCAACATGGACAACCTGCTCCGCGGCCGGAACATGGCCGTCCTGGGCGGGCAGTGCTCACTGTTGTCCATGGAAGCGCTAAAAAACGTCATGGTCGACAACCGGCAGTCCACCCCCTGGGTCAAAGACTCCGAGGTCGAAGACTCCCTGCTGTCCCTGCAGATCAAGAACCTGGGGTACGCCACGAAAATCTCCGCAGCCGCGCGGGCCTCAGTGGGTGGCATGGACACGCTGCGTTCCTTGGACGGACAGCAGGTGAAATGGAACTACGGAGCGATCGACCTCATGTGGCCGGGGCAGCGCAGCAACACCCCTGGCCAGCCCCTGCATCCGAACCTGCGGCTGCGGTGGAGCGAGAACATCTCGATGGTGTTCAACATCCTCACCCGCATCTCCTTCCTGATGCTGCTGGCCGCGTCACTGAGCATCAACGCCTACGTCTTCTACCCGGTATGGCTCATTCCCCCGGTTGTGGCTATTATCCTGAACCTTCGGATCGCCCTGTCGATCAAGGGAAAATCGGGGCGGGACATCGCCTTCGCCCTGCTGGCCTTCCCCGCCGAGGCCTACCTCTGGCTCCGGATGGGGCACTTCGTCCGGGCCTGGTCAAAGTTTTTCGCCAGAGCCCAAACGGACAACTGGGCCGCCCAGGCCAGGGCCGAACGCGGCGCCGGGTCCGCGCACCTGATGCCGGCCATCGTCCTGGCCGTCATCGCCGCCGGCGTGATCTTCGCCTGGCTGCAGATGTCGGTGGACCTCAGGTCCGCCATCCTCTCCATGGGCTGGCCCGTCCTCTATATCACCACCATGGTCCAGACCGTCTTCATGCTCCGCAAGGCCCTCCGCGGCCACCGGGGCTTCCACGTCTAACCCGCCATGCGCACAACGCCCTTCCCGCCTGCCCTCAGCACCTGACCAAAGGAACCCTTCCATGGCCAACGCACGCCACGCCGCACCCAGACCCCGTTCCCTTCCCCGGCTGCACGCTTCCAGGGCCCTCCCGGTCCTGTCCCTGGCCGCCGTCCTGACCGTGTCCGGCTGCTCCGTCCCCGGCCTGCCCGGGCCGACGGGGGCGCCGGTCGCCGAAGCAGAACAAGCCGCAGCGGTGACGCGGGCACCTGAACCAGTCTCGGCTTCCCCGGCACGGGAGATCCGGAACGACCTGGCCGGTGGCTCAGCGTCCCACCGCCTAGGGGCTGCCGGCAACCAGCTGGCGGTGGACTACTGGACAACCGAAAACACATCGACGTGGACCCCCGACAGTTCGCCCATTATTCAAATCAGTGCCAAGGTAGCCGGCGCCGTCGGGGACAGGTCGGTGAAGATTACCCGCTTCAACGCCAGAGTCGATGCCCTTAACGCAGTCCTGGCCAATGACACCGGTGACTTCGCCATTGGAGATCCTCAGTCTTACTCCTCCGCCGTCCTCGTGCCGGAACACCCCGGCGCGGACAGCACACGTATCGTTTTCACGTTCGACCTGATGACCGAAACTGCGCCAGGCTCCGGGGTGTTCACCCGGCAGACCGTGATGGACTCCCTCACGATCGGGTATGCTGCTGGAGCATTGACGCCGGAACCGGCCCCGACCACGCAGAAGTAGTTGCCATGAATACCCTCACTGCGGTCGTCATTGAAGCCGACCCGGAGCTCAGCAGCCAGATCAGCTCGGCCCTCCAGGACGGCGGTTTTCGCGTGCGGACCGTGGGCACCGGCCAGGATGGCATCGATGCGGTCTCAGACGATCCCCCCTCGTTGGTCACCACAGACCTGCAGCTTCCGGGCATTGACGGACAGGAAGTCGTCCGCCGGATCCGGCAGTTCAGCAACGTCCCGATACTGATCCTGAGCACCAGCAATGAACTCGGTGACCTGATCTGCGGGCTGGGACGCGGCGCGGACGGCTACCTCGTCAAACCGGTGAAGCCAAAGGTTCTACTGGCGCACGTCCAGGCCCTGCTGCGCCGCCCGGCGTGACCCGTGCGCGGCTGCAGGGCCTCCCCGGAAACTTCACCGCGGATGCGAAAGCTCAGGTCCAGCCAGCCAGGTTGGCTGCCAGGCGGTATCCGAAGCCGTGGACGGTTTCAACCCACCGGGGGCTGGAAACAGCATCACCAAGCTTCCTCCGCAGGTTGGCGATGTGCACCTGCACGACCTGTTCGTCCGCCTCCCGGCCAAACCCGCCGGCGGCGGGCTGTCCGCCACGAAGTACCTGGGCCAGGTCTTCCTTTCCCTGCACGGTCCGGCCGCCGGCCAGCAGGACGTGCAGCAGGTCAAACTCCGAGGGGGTGAGCTTCAATTCTGACCCGTCGACCTCAACAGTCCGGGCCCGAACATCCAGCCGCAACCCGTTGTGCTCGAGAAACGACGGCTCCCGAACCGCCGAGATACCGGCCGCAGAGTCTGACCCGCCGGACGGTTCTGGATCCGCCAGCGGGGAATCGGTCAGGCTCACCGATCCGCCGCGGATGCGCGGCCGGCGCAGCAGCGCCTCTACACGGTAGCGAAGCTCTCTGGGTCGGAACGGTTTAGTGAGGTAATCATCGGCCCCCGCTTCCAGGCCCAGGAGGGTATCCAGCTCGTGAGTGCGGGCAGTCAACATCAGGATGTAGGCGTTGCTGAAGAGACGGACGCGGCGGGACACCTCGAACCCGTCAATATCAGGAAGGCTCAGATCGAGGATCACCACCTGCGGACGGTGTTCGCTGATACCTTCAACACCTTCCAGGCCGGTCCTGAAAACATGGACGTCGAAGCCGGCCTCACGGAAAATCCCGGCCAGCACCGAACGAATATCCGTATCGTCCTCAATAATTGCCATGGTGCGCTTTTCCACTGGAGAGCCCCCTCTTGAGACCATGCGCTTGGGATGGCAGCACGCTAACACCCTGCCCTCAAGGCCGCAGATCCCAAACGGGCAAAACCTGAGAGACTCTTGACCGGTTCTTGACTTCATCAGTGCCGGTTCCCTGATAGATGCCGCGGCCAGTCAGCTGTAAAGCTAACCTTTGGCAGGGTTGACCAAAATCCCGGAAAACCATGTCAACGGCCCTGCTAGCAGCTTCCGCCTCGCGGCGCTGACCACGTCCTGCCCAGCCCTTCCAGGCGAGGGAGGACGTCCTGCGGGTTCAGCCGATCTTGAGCCACTCTTGACCAATCATCACCGGGCCAGGCCCCTCCGGCCGCCCTGGCGCGGAAGGACACAGGCCCGGCGCCAGGGGACGACGGCGTTGACCTTCGAACGGTTCGGTACGCCTGCGCCCCGGCGACATCATCCGGACCCGCCAGCGGGGCATCCTGAACATCTTTGCCCGGCCTCCCCTGAGTACCCAGCCGGCCCCGCCAAGTACCGCCACGCTGCGCAGGCTCCCAAGACAGGTACCGGCTACCCGTGCATCACGGATGAGAACCCGTAGGTTTGAAGTCAGCACCGGTTCACGTCCTCCGGTGCAACCGTCACGGATCCTGAAACAAACCCACCCAGACCGTGCCGGCGGCGAAAGGGTGCTTACTGAGACCGGAGCACCCCCACCCCCAGCCGTCGCCGGCACCATAACCCCGTCCCGTGTCACCAATGAAGCTGACGCGGGACGGAACCCTCCGACCGGCATTGCCGCCTCTTGCCGGGAACCTACAACCCCCTGACACGGGAAAGCCCCACCGGGATAAGAGGGGCCTTCCTGCGTCAGGCAACGATCACCACCGGCCCGAATAATGTCCTTCCTCCCGGCGCGTGGACGCCCACGCAGGTCTCGTGGGCCCACTCTAATGCCATCGCACCTTCCTATCCACAGCTGCCGCAGCGGCAGGAGCAGACCGGGCATTGGACGGCCCAGGTAAAATCCTCTGTTCGGGAACCGGTGGGAGCGCAGGCAGCCTAAGCCGGTCTACCGGGCAAGCGGAACGACCAGAACGGGCCGTGCCCGGTGATGGGTGAGCTCTACAGCAACAGAACTCACGAGCAACTGCTCCAGACGGACGCCGAGTCTCTGTTCGCGCGTCCCGACAATAATGATTGACACATCCGCGAATTCCGCGAACTCGCTCAGGGCCCGGACAGGGGCCCCGGAAAGCGTACGAAAGGACCAGCGGACCCCTGCCTGGTTCAAGATCAACTCCAGCCCGGCACGGATGCCCGCACTGACCCCCTCAGAATCATCCCCGGGTCCTGTCACCGACTCACCAGACAAATAGCTCGTGACATCCACGTAGGCGCAGATCAGCTTCACGTCCAGGCTGAGGGCGAGCTCCACCGCCCGGTGCACAATTTCCAGCGGCTGGTCCGGAACGACGCCGGCCAGTACTGGTCCCCTCACCCGCTGCGGTGCCCATGGGGCAGCATCGCCCGGCACTCGCTTGCGACCGCCGACGTTACCCATCACAGTTCAGGCGCACATGCACGCCGCAATCCTAAAGCGTATGCAGCACTCCGTCGAGGCACCGGTCCCAATTCGAACTGCCAAAATGACACCCGCGACAACGCCCGCCATGGCAAAAGCCCAGCGGCCTTCCCCATCCTTCGGCAATGCCCAAAAGATACGCCGCCGTCCCGGCATGACACGGGGCGACGGCGGACCCCAGTGAACTGGTGTGCTTCCGAGCTGCTCCAGAGGTTTCCACACCACCGCCTCTGCTTAGCGGCTGCCCACACTCTCCCTTCTCCTGCTCACACTGGTCAAACCGGAAACGCGCTCCCCTGCGCCCGGCCAGCGTGAGCGGGCAGCGAGCCCATCCCATCCAGGCACGAGTATCCGCAGGTGAAGCAGGCATGGATACCCTCGCTGGCCCGGGATGGCGGCTTGGACCTGCCACGGAGTGTGACGAATGGAGGGTACTGCTCCCCGAGGCTCTGGCCATCACGTGGGGCTGCTCAATGCGTTGACGCCATGTCAAAAGCCGGCAACCGGGATCTGCACGGAAGCTGCAGCCGAAGGGATGTTCGGATCCCTGAGCCGCTGCAGGGTTTGCAGACAGCACCTGCCGAGGAGCGGCAGAAACTTCGCCGCAACCTGAGGCAGCCGATCGGCCATGTCCGCTGTGTTGCCGCGCCGCGGACTTCGGCTTCCACATCCCCGGCAAGTGCAACTAACTGCTCAGCGCCTACTGTCTGGCCGGAGACCTTCACGGCCACGATCACCGCCAGTGCACCCGGCAGGTCAGCGGTGGTCAGTGCCAGCCGGAGGCTGCTGAGCTGCAATGGCAAGGCTTTGACGAAGTTCGATACAAAAGCCCCGTTGCAGCCGAAGCCCTTCTCCCTTTCGGACCAGAACCGGAAGAGGAAGGACTGGTTCACCACCGGAAGGTGGGCTTCCTGAGCGGATGTCATCTGCAGGGCTCGTTCCATAGTGAGTCGGACGTTGCGTTCCCACCAGCCCTATCAGTCTAAGAGGCTGTGGCACCGAAGGAGCAGCTGGGGACTGGAATTGTGCTGAATTGACCGAGTTCCCAGCGACGCGTACCGCGCGGGCGGGACCCGGTAGCGAACCAACGCTGGTGCCTCCCGCGCCCTGTTGCGGAAAGTTGAAGAAGTCTTGAACTTTTCTTGTCGGTGATGCCCGGTTGGCCTTGAAACTGGGGCGGCAAAGTTGTTGTTGTCAGCCGATGGGGCTGGCACACAGTCCGCAGGCCGCACAGGCCGGCCATCACGAAACGGATCACCATCATGGGTCTCAACCTCAAGTCCACCACCGGCAAGGTCCTCGCTTCCACCGCCCTGGTTGCCGCCGCAGCTTCCGTTGCAGGCCTGGGTACCTACGGTGCCTTCACCTCCACCACCAGCGCCAGCGAAACCGTCGCCTCCGGCACGGTCAACGTGGCCCTCGGTGCCACCGGCACCGCCGCGAACCGCCTGTCCGTCGCAGCAACCGGTCTGGTTGCCGGCGACACCGTCCAGCGTGCCGTTACCCTCTCCAACACGGGCAACCAGAACCTCTCCGCCATCACCCTGACCACGGTGGCCTCGCCCACGTCCAAGCTGGACACGGATGCGGTCAACGGCCTCCAGCTGACCGTGGATGCCTGCTCGGTGCCGTGGACCGAGGCCGGCATCTCCCCCGCCTTCACCTACACCTGCGCCGGCACGGTCACCCAGGTCCTCGCTCCCCGTGCCGCCGTGGGTGCCAACATGGCGCTGGCCGGCCTGAACTCCGTGACTTCCGCGGCCGCTGACAACCTCCGCGTCACCGTGACGCTGCCGGCCTCCGCTGACAACTCCTTCCAGGGCCTGTCCAGCACCGTCGGCTTCAGCTTCACCGGCACGCAGCGCACCGCCAACAGCAAGTAACCTGTTCCGCCACCAGCCGTTCCGCACGGCGGCGCGGATGCCCAGGCATCCGCGCCGCGGAATCAAGAACCCCTACCAGACCTGAACCGAGGGCATCATGACCACGCAGACACAGTCCTACCCCGGACGGCGGAGCGCCGCGGCCGCCGCGCCCTCGTACCCCACCGCCGCCGCAGCGATCCGGACCTTGACAGGGATCGCGAAGCGCACGGCGAAACTGGCCGGCAAGGTCCTGATGGTGGGCATCATGGTGGTGGCCACGGCAGCCTTCCTGTTCCTTGCGGTGGGCCCCAGGGTGTTCGGTTACCAGACCTCAACCATGCTGACCGGGTCCATGTCGCCGCTGATCAACCCGGGTGACGTGGTGGTCAGCGTCCCTACACCGGTCAATGACCTCAAGGTGGGCGACATCGTCACGTACCACATCCCCGTGGAGGACCAGCGGATCGAGACCCACCGCATCACCGGCGTCACGCGGGCCGGCGCCTCCACCACCATCCAGACCAAGGGCGATGCCAACAACGGCGCGGACCCCTGGACCGCCATCATGGCCGAGGACCACGCCTTCACTACCGTGGCCGTTATCCCGCACCTGGGCGATGCCATCCGTGCCCTCCGCTCACCGGTAGTGGGGAAAGTACTCCTCTACGGCGCCCCGGGCATCCTGGTCCTGCTGCTGCTGACCAGCATCTGGTCAAAGCCCAAAGAATCCCCCGCTTCCGCCCACGGCACGGCACTTCCGGCTACCATTCCCGCATGAGCAACGCCACTGCGGACGTCCCGCATCCCACCGGGCAGGACGCCGGCGCAGTGCTGGACAGGTCCTGCCTCACCGACCTGGCCGATCAGCTCGCCTCACCCGAAGCCGCGGCCCAGTTCGCCGCGGTGTTTGTGGAGATGCTGCCGGAACGGGTGCAGGCCATCGAAGAACCCCTCGCGGACACCCGCGTGCAGGCAGCCCGCACCGCAGCGCTGTCCCTCGGATCCTCAGCGGCCATGATCGGGGCGCAGCAGCTGGTCCGTGATGCCGGGCTGATCAACCAGCACCTCAAAACCGGCTCACTCGACGCAGCCCGCGAAGTGGCAGCACGGCTTAGCGCGGACGCCGCCGCCGTGGCCGCCGCCATCGAAGACCTGCTCGCCGGCCAGTAGCCACCCGTACAGGCTGAGTCAGGACACGGCCGACGGCGGCGGGTCAGGACAACAGCGTCAAGACAGGGACGACGGCGGCACCAGGCCGTACCCCACTCCGCGCACAGTGCGGATGATCTGGGTATCGGAACCGCCGGCGCGGATCTTCCGCCGCAGGTTACCGACATGGACCTCCACGAGGTGCTCGTCCGTGGCCCACTCATCACCCCACACACGCCGCAGCAGGGATTCCTTGGTCCAAACCCGGCGCGGCGCCCCAACGAACGCCGCCAGCAGGTCGAATTCAGTCCGGGTCAGCACAATTTCGTTGCCACCCACGTGGACAGTCCGGGACTCCGTATCCACACGAACCGGCCCGTGAACGCTCGCCCCGGAATCGGCCTCATCACTGGCCGGTTGCTTGGGCGCCGCAGGCTGCTCCAGCTCGGCAGTGGCGGACCCTGCAAGCACTGCAGAACCGTCGTCGCGGATCCCCGGCCGGGGCCGCCGGAACATGGCCGTGATGCGCGCGCCCAGGGCCCGCGGGCTGAACGGTTTGGTCACAAAGTCGTCGGCACCGATCTGCAGGCCCAGGAGCTCATCGATCTCCTCCACGCGCGCAGTGATCATCACCACGTAGGCGTCGGAAAATTCGCGCAGCCGCCGGCACACTTCGGTCCCGTCCAGGTCAGGAAGGTTCAGGTCCAGGGTGATCAGTTCCGGATGGTGTTCCCGGATCCGGGCCAGCCCGTCTACACCGTTTCCCGCCACCACCACATCAAAGCCCTGCATGCTGAGCGTCCTGGACAGCAGCAGCTGGATGTCCTTGTCGTCTTCAACAACAACGGCCTTGCGGTTGGCGGATTCATTCTGCATGAGCCTTAGCATTTCAGACAGCCCGCCCCTGTTCCCCGCACGGGGGCAGGGAGTCGCGAAGATTCTTGAGGAAACCTTGAACTGCCCACATGCGGGTGTTGAAGCCAGGGGGCCAGAATTGAAACAAGGCAATCACCACGGAAGGCAGCAGCGGAACATGGGCACGTCAAGGCACTCAGGCGCAGCACGGCATCTACGCCGTCTTGTTGCCGGTTTCGTCGTGGCCCTTTTCCTGGCAGCCACTCCCGCCATGGCCCAGGCCGCGTTCAGGGCCACAGCCTCCGCACCGTTCACCACGTCCACCTACGTGATCGCCGCCCCCGCGACCCTCGGCGGCACCTACTCCTGCGACACCACCAAGCCCTTCGGCTCCACCATCAACGTCACCAGCTTCGGCAAGGTGCCGCGCGCCACGGCCTACCAGCTCACGGTCATCGCGCCCGACGGCACCTCGCTGTCCCAAACATTCACAGCGAACACCATCAGCATGACCAAACCGTCCGCCCTCAGGAATGGCACTTTCACCTACGAACTCAGCGCCCTCGTGGGAACGTGGACCGGAACTCCCTACAAGGGCACCTACACCTGCTGACCAGGTGGCCGTACAGGTACTCGGGTGTGTCCTCAATTCCGGTCGGACCACCGAATGCGGCCTTCGTTGCTTCAATGCACCGGTGGAAACTACGTGGCATCACCCCCGGAGCCAGCAGGAATTCTGGGGTAAGCCCAGCATGCCGATCACCGGAATATAGGCGGTCTGGCTTCGTCGCTGGCCATGTATGCGGGACGCTTGCGCCTTGAACCACGACGGCGCCCGCTGAGGGCATCCTTGACGGTCACATTGAAGTACACCCCAACCTGACGTCAGGAAATGGGCCAAAAGGCGTCAAGGTAGAGTACGGTTTCCCCTTGTCTGACGGTGGAGCTGGAAACTCTTAGACCCCGTCCTGACTCCTATTTGGAGGCAGGTGGTTAGTCGACCTTCACGAAATGGCGCGGCTGCTTGTCATTCTTGAGTCGCGACTTCACCTCGTCCATCGAGATGCCAAGCTCTAGCGCGACCCAAGCTCGGACGACCATTACGCTCTCAGCCCAGGAGTTCATCACATCGACGTCATCAGGCAGAATCCGATTGGCGTGCTTTAAAGCGTTGTATGTCGCAACGGTCTGCTTCGCCCAGTCTGGGCCATCGAAGGGCAGGCACTCACCGAGGTCAGAAAGGATCCGTTCGAACCGTGCTTGTAGCGTGGCTTTGGCAGCCTTCTTTATCTCCACCCCGTCCCGGATCATAAGCAGGTACCCCAATGCCTCTACGCCCGGCCCTGTATGAGCAAGGCGTGTCTGAGGGGTGGTGTTGCGGAGTTCAAGGCTCGTGATGACCGGGTCGAGAGCACGGGCGAACTTATTCCTGAGCGCTACCCAGCTGTCGATGCCTTCGAGGCCAAGGTCCTGGTACTGCAAGAGGTGCGGGTGATAGTTCTTTGGCGCAGGGGTCCGCTCGTCATCCGCAACTACGACTTCGCGCCACTGTTCTCCGTGAGTTTTTCCGTCCAAGGTGGTCAAGGGATCATCCTCGCGGAGGGCACGGACCGCGACGCAGGACTCTTCGCGCCACCTCGATATGGCGAGCAGGTCGCGAACCGCACGGTGAAGTTGCATGTGAACATCCCAATCCATCGGCTCAGCACTGCGGGTGGTGCACCTCAGATGGTCAAGAAGGACTCGACGATCTTGCTCTGTTTCCGGGACGACCTCCCAACCTGACCTAAAATCGAGGGTTATTCCAGCGTGCTCTCTCACCTTCAACTCCTGCGTTTCGAGCGAGGTCAGAGTGACCTTGAGACTGCCTCCGTCATATTCATGTTGTTCCTCCCAGGAGGTGACTCCCAGCCATTCACGGAGTCCAGATATCTCGGTTTGCAGCCCCTGTGGCCGGTCGAATTCTTTATCTTCCCGCACACCCATGATCGCCGCTTGAGCCCACAGCTTTCCGCTCCCCGGTCCTCCGACATTCGCGTGGTATCCGCGTGCCCGACACCGAATCAGAAGTATGGTCCCGTGGGAATCGTGAAACACTACGCGTTTCGGCGGGGGCTTATATTCTGTTTGAGATCCAACGCCAGACAAGGATCGGCCGTTGCCCATGAACCAAGCCGCGTAGGGTACGTTCGGGTCGGACCAAGGCACTGTGACGCTAATGCCTGCGTCCGACCGTTCAAGCGTTACCTTGACTTCGGGAGTGTCCTCATAGGTGTCGTAGAAGTCACCAGATCGGCGCGTTCCCTTGAGTAACTCGTTCGGCACGAGCTCTCCTCTTTCATCGTGTGTGTACTGTGCACAAGTGGCAACGCGCGGTTTCATAGCACTCGTCGCGCTTCCTAAGGGAATGGCGGCGAGGACTCAACGCGATATTTCCATGCAAACGTTAGACCCCCAAATCCAGCCTTAAGTGACTGTCTTACGCAAGGTGAACCCGTACATCGGGGAACCAGCCGGCTGGGGCCTTCTTGGGTTCAAGGTGCTCGGGGTCGCGGTGCTTTTGCATATCGCATTTGTAGAACGGCCCGCGTGGGTCGAGAAGCACGCTCATGTGGTGGTCTGCGTGGTCTCTGAACCACACGCTCATGCCGGTGGCTCCGTCGAGCCTGAGATGTTCCCAGGCCCGCCACAGCGCTTCCAAGCGGGAGACAGCCTCTGGGTGGAAGTACCATTCGAGGCACCATTTTGCGGAACGCCCGTCGACGTCGCGGACGTAGGTGGGGAGCAGCTGCTCGTGCAGGAACTCTTCGGCCGAGCCGTAGACCAGCTCCGGCGATTTCTGCTCTCCCCCGGCCTGAGCGCCAGTGTCCTCTACGTCCGGTTTGGGTGCTTCACCGAAGCGTCCGATGTCGATTGTCATGCCCTACTCCCCTACCCGGTCACCCAAGGATTGGCGGCCGGCGCCGCTGCCACCGGTACCGGTTCTTCTTGCGGCCGCGGGCTGTACTTCTTGATGGATGCTTCCACGGCGTCTTTGTGGGGCCCGGTGTACCAGGGCATCGTGCGGACCAGGGTCGCCGGAGCGCCGGAGGCGAGGACGACGGCGCGGCCGCGGTCCAGCTCCGCGAGGTTGGAGACGTCGAAGATGCGCTCCTTTGATTCCTGGCGGGAGCGGCTGGAGCCGGATTTGCCGGATGAGACGGAGACGTTGATGTAGCTGTAGTCACCGATCAGGTCCGAGAGGGCGCGGAGGAAGCCTTCTTCGGCGACGCCGCCGCCGTAGACCTTGACATTGGCGGCGGACCAGATTTTCCGCATGTTTGCCTCTCCCCAGAGCTCGACGCCCTGGGACCAGGACTGCAGGATGCCCATGACTATCAGGCCCTTGGAGCCGTAGTGGCTGAACTGGTCCGGCAGGCCGGCCCACCGGACAACGTTGGCCAGCTCGTCGAGGGCGAACACGGCCGGTTTGGGTAGGCGTCCGCCGCTGCGCTCGGCCCGTTCCTCCATCGCCTCAGCGATCGCCACCGTCAGCGCGGTGGTCAGGGGTGCGGCTGAGCCGGCCCCTTCCTTGGAGAGAATGTAGATCGTCTCCTGCGAGGCGGCAAAGGCGTGCGGGTTGAACTGCCGGCGCGCATCACCGGCCACGGTCGCGCCGCCGGTCGGGGCGACCCAACGGAGCGTGTTGCGGCTCTTGAGGCACTGGATCATCTTCTCGGCGGTACCGAAGATCCCGTCGCGTTGCTTGTCAGCCAGCTTCAGCGTGGACTCCAGACCCTTGTACTGCAGCTCGTAGCCATGCTCCCGAAGGATCTCGATGGGTTCCTGGCTGACCTGCTCGGTCACCCACAGGTAGACCTGCGTGATCGGCAGACCGCCCAGGGCGGCCGCGAGGAAGTACGAAGAGAGGATGTCTTCGGCCTTGGGATCGAAGTAGGCGTCTGGCTTGGACCCGGGAACCCGGGAACCGACCGCGAAGTGCTGGGTGAGTTTGTAGGCCTTCTCTTCGTCCGTGACGTAGGAGAGCGGGTTCCACCACCAGTCCGGTTCTTCCTGGGCGATCTTCTGTGGGTCGAACACCCACACCGGGGCCGTGGCCTCGCGGACGCCGCGGGTGCCGTCGACCACGTCGCGCTTGTTCGACGTCGAGACAACAGCCCCTGGCGCGTCGAGAATCGCGGGCATCACCCGTGAGGTGGACTTACCTGTTCGGGGTCCCCAGATGTCGAGGCTGAGGTCTTCCCAGGACTGGACGAATATCTGGCCGGTGGAGACCACTTTGCCCACGACGATGCCGGGGTTGTCCTTGATTCCCAGCCGATCGGCCTTGGCCTGCGCTCCCTTTTCGGAGAAAGCATTGAGGGACTTTCCGCGGCCGAGGTAGCGGGCGGCCTTGTCGACCCGGGCGCGCTTGGACGCACCCTGCCGCCACGCCACCACGACGACTACTGCCAGCGCCAAGACGAGTGCGGCCATGACGCAGACGACGACGGTGGCCTGGACAGGCCACGGCACCTTGCCCTTGATAAGCCCAGCGATCAGGTCGACGGGATGAGTGGGAGGGGCATCCACGCCGGCCATCCACGATCCAAGGTGCACGGCGGCGTACGTACCGCCACCGAAGACGATGATGAACCCGATGGCGACCCAGACCAGAGTGGCATCCCCCAGGCCCATGCCCTTACGGTTCGGTGCGCTCACTTGTTCTTACCTCTCCCCTTGCGGCCCCTCAAGACAGGTTTTACCTTTCCAGGAGTAATTGTTTTGCTTTTTTCCAGCCTCTCGATATCCGCTCGAAGCTCAGCAATCAGATCGTCAGTTTCGGCCTCACTGCTCCAAATTGGTTCTAAAGAGAAAAGGGTGACAACAATCACCGGCCAACCAATCCAAGGGCCGAGCTTGGGGTCTAGGTTGAAGGCAACCGCAGAAGCTAGAACTCCGATAAGAGTTATGCCGTTTCGAATAGGCGTGATTTCGGGGTTGTAGATAGTTGTCTTGTACATGGCCCATAGGCCGAGTGTCAGGAGCGCAGCGAAAATCGTAAGTGCGAGTGAAAACCACAGCCACGGGGAAGGATCTGGAAGCCGTGGTGCTGCAAGGACGGTCGGTGCCTGCAGGTAGGTGACAACAGCTCCCACGAGTGTCAAGGCGCTCAGGAGGATGAGCACAATGCTTCCAGCTCGGTTCCATACCACGATGACAAGAGAGAGGAAGAGAGCAGTCAGGAGGGCGGATGCCACCATTATGGGGGTGCCGGAATTCACAGCATATTCAACTACAAAGTTTGCAGTTAGTGCGGCCCCTAGTAGAGCTAGGATCCCAGTGCGGTGGAACCAGGAACCCGGGTTGGCTTTCGCCAATTTAATGATTTTCTTAAGTTTCACAGTGAGCTTCCTTCGGCGGGCAGGATGGGCGCCGTGGGGTCGAGGATGGGTTCCGGGGATCCGTGCCATTTGCCGTCGGTGTCGTTGACTCCGTCGGGGCCGTGTTCCACGGAGGTGAGGCCGACCTGTACGGGGATGCCGGGGCGGCCGCCGACCTTGATGAGGAATTTCCCGCGTCCTGGTGGTTCGACGTCGACGCCGCGGGAGTCCCAGGCGGGCGGGTCCTGCCAGGAGATGAGCTTTTGTTGTTCCTGCCGGGACAGCGGTATCGCGGAGGTCAGCAGCGGCATTTCGGAGGCGGGCAGGCCGCCGCAGATGACCATGCCTGAGCGTTCGACGAAGCCGCGGGCTTTCATCCGGTCCTCTTCGGCCGAGAGTGCCAGCAGGTCGGACATGGTGTGGGAGATCATGATCTGTCCGACGCCGACGGACCGGTTAAGCCGGGTTAGGGCGTCTACGCGGTCGACCATGCCCTTGCCGGCGCGCAGGGCCCGCCACAGCTCATCGAGGACGACGAAGTAGTTCCTGCGCGGCTCCAGGCCGGCGTCGGCGAGGGCGTTGGCGACGTTCACCGTCCCGAAGCCGTAGGACCAGCAGGCCAGCAGCACGGCCGCCTGCAGGTCGGTTTCGGTCTCGTCGATGCTGGAGACATCGAAGACCACGGCCCGGTCCCGCTTCATGGGGTTGGTGGTCTGCCGGGAGAAGATTTCCCCGAGCTTCCCTCCCCCGGTCAGGCCCAGCAGTGTTGCTTCCAGCGCCCGGGTCTCCTGCAGGTAGATGTTCATGTCGCCGCGGTCCAGTGCGACCTGGCGCAGCTCGTCGGGAGCGGAGACGATCACATCCAGAAGGTCTTTCAGGACCGGGACGCCGTCGAAGCGTTCGTCGAGGACGCGCAGTGCCCGGTCCAGGATGGTCTGTTCCTGGTCGGTGGGCGGGTTGTTCCGGCTGATCGTAATGAGGGAGACGACCATGGTCAGGCGCCGGCCGTGGGCGTCGGCGCGGACCCGTGCTGCGTCGTCGTGGCGGCCGCTGTCTTCGAGCAGCTGGGCCGCTTCGACGGCCTGGCCGGGGTCGAGGATGTTCATGTAGCCGACGCCGCGGCCGAGCTTGATGACCTGACCGCCGAGGGCTTTCACCGCTTTAACGTGCTCGCCTTTGAGGTCGCCCAGGATCAGCGGGTGGACGCCCTGCGCGGAGAGGCCGATGAACATCCGGCGCACCACCGTGGATTTTCCGAGTCCGGGTTTGCCCAGGATGAACGCGGACGGGTTGGAAATCAGCCGCGCGCGCTGGAACCAACTGACTGGGTCACAGCAGACCGTTGCCTGTGTTTCCTCATGCCGGCCCAGGGGGACACCGATCATGGGTGAGGACGCACCCGAAGAGAACGGCCACAGACCGCAGACCTGCACCGTCGTTCCCCGGTACTCCCGGATGACCGGCAGCAGCTGAGCCATGCCGCCGCCCCGTCCGATCCAGCCCCGCGAGCCCGGGCCTGCTTCCTTAGCCGGGGCTTTTGCTGTCTTTACTGTCTTTGCCTTCTTTGCTGTCACGAGCTTCATGCGGGCCATTAGAGGGCGTCCTTTATCTCGGTGGGCACCATGCTGTGTTTGGGCAGGACCAGCCCCAGGGGCAGGGACGCGGCGAAGGCGGTGTCTTGGGAGCCGTAGGCGCGGCGCAGCAGCACCCGGGCGGTACCGGAGGTCTGCTCAATGGCGGCGACGGCGTCCGGAAGGCGGTCCTTGTCAGTGACTGTGGCCGTGACGACCATGCCGAAGTTCACCAGACCGGCGCCCTGGGCTTCTTCCTGCGCCGTCTGCACTGCGGACCGGGCATCAACCAGAGCACGGGCGGAAGGCCGGTTACCGGAGGTGATGCGGACGTTGGCGTTGTTCTGGTCCCGCTCAACCACAGCTGCTGCGCGGGCGGAGTCCATCGGGCGGTACAGCAGGGAGACGCGCTTGCGGTCGATGTCCCCGTGCGGGGCCAGAAGCCGGGACAAGACCGATGAGTTGACAGACCCTCGGGGCGCGCCCGTCATGGTCCAGGAGGCCGAGAACGCGGAGTCGTGCCGGTAATCATCCCAGCTGGCCTGCGTCGCGGTCGGGCCGACCTCGCCCCACTTCAGGGACACCGGGGTTCCGGCGGCATGGGCTTCGTCAATGATCAGCGCTGCGGGCGGGTCGTAGGCGATCCGCACTACCTCGCAGAGTTCCTGCGCGGACATGGGCCGGGCGATCCCGGCCCCGGTGGACTGGAGCCGGGCCGACAGCCCGGGGATCCGGGAGGCCAAATCCCGGGCGACGTCTTCCGGGGTGCGCTTTTTCGAGCCCGCACGCAGGGAAGCGTTGAAGGTCAGGGACACCCAGGCGCGGACCGTGGCCGAGCCTTCCGGGTAGGTGTCGACGACCTCATGGAGCATGTCTTTGGCGAACTGCGGAGCGTTAGGGTCGATGTTCATCATGACCTCATTCCGCAGCCGGTACCCGGAGTCCGGAGCCGTCTCAACGGTCACGGCCGCGGCGTCCAGGCCGGCCTCGTCTGCCAGCCCGGCGAGCCAGCCGCCCCAGTTGGCCACCCAGGCGTCAACCTGTTCCGGGTCCACGAGGGAAGCCCCGTCGGGTTCGGTGGAGAAGATCACGGTGAAGTGGCTGGTGGCCGGGACGTGGAGCATGGCGAAGGGGCGCTTGTAGGAGTCGGTGAAATCGTACAGCGTGGACTTCGCTGCCAGCCCGGGGAGCTGGTACATGCCCCACTCGGTCACACCCAGCGGACCGGAACGGTACAGGTTGGTGCCGGAGGACTTGGAAACCTTGAAAGCCAGGCGGGTACCGAAACGGTCTACTACTGACTGGCCGTGCTTGTCCTTCACGGTCAGCAGCAGCGCGCAGGCGCCGGCGACGGCAAGGACGCCGAGGCCGACGAACAGGCCCCAGATGGCGAAGCTGACGATGCCCAGCAGGAGGCCGATCATCACGATGCCGGTGCCGATAGCGCCGAGATTGCCCAGGCCGGCTGAGCGCGGGACGCGCCAGTTGCCGTAGGACGGTTCCTTGTACTCGGTATTAATTGCTGCCACTGGGGCCCTCCCCTGTTGAATCCTGCGCGGTCGTCTTGATTGCCTGCGACGTCGCGGACGCCACCTGTACGCCTGTGGCTACAGCCATGCCAGCCGGGCCCGTGGCTGCGGCTCCAGTCGTAGCCCCAGGACCTGCGGTGGATGCTGCCGTCCCTGCTGTGCCCGGGTTCCCTGTGGTGCCAGCGGCGCCGCCCGGACCGGTAGATCCGGGTGTCGGCTGACCTCCCCCGCCGCGAGGCCCCGAAGACCCGGGGCTTCCCTTGGGAGATTCGTTGGTGTGGGTGCTGGTTGTGTTGCTCGTGCTTGCCGGGGTCGGTGCTGCGTTGCCGCGCCCGCTACCGGAACGGCCTAGGGAGACCGCTCCGGTGGCAATAGCACCCACGGCTGCTCCGGCGGCAGCGCCGCTGCCAGCAGCGACGGCGCCAACCATTGGAGTGACGAACCGCATCAGGGCTGGAAGTGCGAACAAAGCCACGATCATCAGGGTGAATCCACTGATGGAGCCCACGAGAGCGTCGCGGCCGCTGGTGTTTCCCATCAGCAGGAACGCGACCGAATACACGATGGCAGCAGCCGGCTTGTAAAGGATGAAGGCGATACCCCAGCCAACTGCCTTCTGGAACCACTGCCTGCCCATCTCCGTATTGGTGAACGCGGCTGTGGTGGGCAGGATGCCTGCGAGGATCACCAGCATGCCGCTGCGGACGACCATGAGAACGATCTGAACCAGGGAAGCGATCAAGCCGACGAGCCCCAGGACAATAAGAATGAAGACGCCGACGCCAGTTTGCCCGGTCATGACCAGGACATTCATGGACGCGGCGAACCCTTTGCCGTCTGTGGACCGGGCAATGATAGCGGCCGCGAAAGCATCCGCGGCGATGATCAAGATCGAGATGACCCCCACACCCAGGCTCGACACAACAGTGAGCGTGATGAGGGAGCGCAGAAGATCCTTCAGCGGAGCGCCGCGCTGCTCCCAAATCATCCGGATACCACCGAAGATGACTGCCAACACGGCCAAGGTCAGCGTCCATGGCCACAGCTGGCTGTTCACCGTCGAGACCACCGGGGTAACTCCCGTTCGGTCCTCGCTGATCAGGTTCACCGTCGGCATGGAGACCCAGAACGTCGACAGGGTCGTCACCATCTGGCTCATTCCCTCCATGATGGACTTAGCCAAATTGCTGATCGCATCATCAGCCAGCCCTGCGGCCCAGTTCTTCAGCTCACATCCGGCGTCGAGCATTCCGCATCTCTCCGCCATGTCAGGCTCCTGACCAAGGAATGAACCCGCTGAGGTCCCGGATCTGGGTAATCTCGTTTACCAGTCGACCCGAGTCAGCAATTGCCAGCTTCCAGTCACCTTCTTCCCACTTCAGAGGAAGTACCGCATGACCCAATACGCCGGTGTCGGTTTGGAAGGCGATGTCCACATTGGCTGCCGACCGGGAGTAGCTCTTAACGACGAAGCCACGGAATTGAACGGTTGCACTTGGCGCAGCGGTTTCAGACATTGCTTGGGCATCAGCTTTGGCAATGTCCCTGCCGGGCCCGGGAAGCAAGAGGGTGTCCGTCAGTTTTTGATTGACTGCCCGGTCTCCCGAGGAACCCATGGCAAGAAGGTTGGCAGCGGCATAGAGCGCTCCTGTTGGCGATTGGGCAAAGCACGAACGGAAGCCATCTTTGTCAGTGGTTCCTGGGCCGAAGGTATCGGGCTCTGTAGGCGTAGCCATCTTGCCCACAAGCTCCCATCTTGTAGCAGGAGCCGTCCCCAGCGCTGTTTCGGACCCGGAAGGCAGCCCACAGACGCTGCCACCAGCGGAAGAGGCGCTGGAGCTAGCAACAGTTGTGCTGCCAGTTTCGAGAGTAGATGGTGCTGGCTGGGCATCCTCCTGTCCTTTGGGAAGCAAGAAAATGATGATGGATGCGGCGATCAGCGCGACCACCAGCACTGCCGCGATGATGAATCCGGGCTTGGTGAACGGATTGCTTTCCGTGGTGCTCTCTGTTGACTGGCTCATATGGAACCTCCCGTTGATTGGTGCTGTCTTAGACGAAGGCGCGGACGATGCCCGCAGCTCCGGTGATGATGATGCAGCCCATGAGGACCCAACCGAGCTTGCCTATCGCTTGCGCGCCTTCACCGCGCTGGAGCTGGATGACCATGCCGATGCCGACGATGATGACGCCCAGGACGCCCAAAACGAGGCCGATGCCCGAAGCCCAGTTCAGGATGGTCAACAGACCGCCAGCCTGCGCGGGGACGACGGGGGTCGGGTTGGGAATAACGCCGGTTGAGAGTGCCGTAAACGTGTTCATGGTGAGACCTTTCAGTGGCTAGTTGTCGTGGCCAGGGCGGCCACGTCGGTAAGGAAGCGCTGGTATTCACGGACGGCTGGCAGCTCCGTGGTGTCCGTGTGTCGCCAGACGTCCACCCAAGGCAGAGTCCAGAACCGTGGCGCTCCGCCGCCTACGAGGGCGGCGAAGTCCCGGAGTGCCTTGGGTGACTTTCCCGGAGCGTCTGCCATAACGACGAGGCCGAGCAGGTCGATCTGCGGGGCCGCACCTGACGCCCACTGGGTGAGCGCGTTCCTGGCAGTCGTCAGGCCACGCATGTCTGCGCGGCAGACCAGCAGCACCCGCGGCTTGCCGCCGGCGGGAAGAACAGGCCAGCAATGATCAGTCGAACGGGCAGAATCGACAAGGTCAGCAATGCGGCTTTCACCCGCTCCCCCATGGGTACCGACGACCCAGAGACGGGCTGTGCCGACCATGGTGCGTGACGCGAGGCGGTCTGCCGCGTCTGGCTCGACCATGCCCCGCAGCGGCGCGCTGATGGCGGCCGGCGGCGGAACAGCCGCGTCCAGTGTTTCCTCAGCCAGTTCATCGGCTGTGGGGCGGGTAACCCAGGGGTTCAGGGGTCTGTTGCATGGTTCCTCCACAACTCGTACGTTCAGTGGCATCGTTCTAGAAGCCTTTGGCTACGGCGGCCGCCGCCGCGAGCCACGCCCGCTGGGTCGCGGGCTGGAGCGCTTCGTAGCGGATAGGCCCGTTAATCAGGGCGGGGTCGTACGGGATACGGACGACGGCGCGCACGAACGGCTCGAAGCCGTCCGCGATCCGCTGTGCTTCGGCCTTGGCGCGCTTCAGAGCCTCCCCGGTCATGCTGCGCTTGGCGTCGGTAGATTCGGAGACGATCACGACGGCGTTGCGTGCCAGCTCGGCGTCGTGGCCACCACGGGATTCGAGGGTCTGCAGCGTCAGCCGTGCGGCTTCTGCACGGTCTTCAATGGCGGTGACCGGGACGACGAGCTGGTTGGTGTGGTCGATCATCCGCCGCCAGTTCGCTGCGCGGGCGGTGTTGCCGGAGTCCATGATGACAAGCCGGTAGTACCGGGTGAGGACCTGGTGGGCGATGTCCACTTCCTCTGCGGTAACTTCGTGGTCGCCTTCTTCGTTTTCGTCCGAGCGCAGCACGTCGAACTTATCGGCGGTCTGGTGGTGGACGAACTTTGCGATCTCGGCCGCGTTCGTGGACGGGGACAGCAGCTCGGTGGAGGAATCGATCAGGTCCAGGACGCTACGGTCGTGGACGCCTTTCTCGGTCCGCCATCCCAGGGTGCCCTGGGATTCGTTGTTGTCCCAGGCCACGGTCGCGGCGCCGCTGTAGCGGGCAAGGATCGCCGAGAGCATCACGACGGTGGGGGTCTTGTTGGCCCCGCCCTTGCGGTTGACCACAGCGATGGTCCGCGGGCCGGGCCAGTGCTGGCTGACAGTGCGGATGTCTTCACGCTCGGACAGCTCCTCTTCCGAGGGGTCCATTCGGAAGCCCAAGCGGGTCAAGGCCCCGCGCCAGCCTTGTGTCGCAGGCTCCAGCACAGGGGCGCTGACCAGGAAGGAGGTCTCCTTCAAGCTGCGTCGGGTCACCGGCGCATCGGCTGCAACAGTCTGCTCGGGTGCCGCGGCGTCGGCGGGAGCCGCGTCCTCTGCCAACGCCGTCTCCGCTGGAAGGGGCGGCCACGGTTGGCGTTCCACGGTCGGCTGGGCAGCTTCAGGCTTCACCACAGGTGTTGGCGCTGGAGTCGTGTTGGCCACTTCTTCGACGGTCGCCACAGCGGGCGTGCTGGCGGGTGCCGCGGTGCGGCGGCGGGCGGGGCGGGGCTCGTAGGAGACGGATTCGACTTTGCCGTCCGGGTGGACGATCAATTCGCCGTGGCCTTCGGGATCCTCGATGCCGACGCGAACGGGGCGCTGCAGCGTCTTGGCTTCGGCCACGACGAGGGCAAGTGCATTGTCGCGCAGGTCCTGCAGGGTCTCCCCTGCTGGGACGACGCGTGAGTTGCCGGCGACGGTGACCTCGGCGGTGCCGTTGCCGCTGATGATGGCCTTGATGTTCGGGAAGGCCAGGACCTCTGTTGGTGTGGTGCTCATGAAACCTGATTCCTTACGTTGACGGGGTCGGTGAAGTCCGGGCGCTCAAGAGGTTGGCGGAGTGAGTCGGTTGACCTTCCACGGGGCCTCCGGGCCCGTGCGGAGCAGCTGCAGGGTGTAGGTCCCGGCATCGGTTGGCACGGCTGCCACAACGCCGTAGCCGTTGACCTCATCGACTGTCAGTGTTGCGGGGCCAGTGACCCGAGTGGCGGGGACATTGGCCGGATCCACGGCGGAGTAGTCGGCGGTGGCCTGCGGCGTGAGCCAGCGGGCGAGGTCGTTGGCCCACTGCTTGTCCTCCACGCCCGGGCGGGCGAAGTCCGTCATGGCCTTCTGGGCGATGTCTACGGCGGCGTCTTTGCTGGCCTGATCCCAGCTGATGCCGATGGTGGCCGGCACGGTGCCGTCGGGGGCCTGCGGGCCGCTGCCCGCGCTCAGGGAGACCGGCGCCGAGGCTGTGGCGACCGTGCTGGTCGCCGGGGCCGGAGTGGTGTTCGCTGCCGGTGCGCACGCCGTGCACAGCAGGACCATCGCGGCCAGTGGCAGGGACTTTTTCACTTCTTCTCCTCTTGGGTGGGCAGGTACAAGAAGGCTGACGGCACCGTGTTGCTGACAGTCCGGGTGTAGTAGTTGTGGTCATCCGGGGGTGGGTTGCCGTTGTAGCCCTCTTCGACGTAGGTCCCGTTGTCCTTGACTTCCTTGACCACGGCGACATGGCCAAAGGTCGAGTCCGCTCCCCCGGCCCCGGGCGCGTACCAAACGACCGCCCCAACCCGGGGCGTCTTGCCTGTGGCCCAGCCCTTGGCATCCCAGCCGGCCTTCCAAGTCAGGGCCGAACCCAATCCCTGGCCGTCCGGGCGGAAGGTGCCGTTAAGAAGCTTGAACGGGGCGCTGGTGGACCCCATCTGCTGGTTCACCCGCCACAGTGCGAAGTCCACGCATTCGCGGTAGAACATGCCCAACGGCGACGCTGCCGCTGTCCCCCCTCCGGCCTGCATCCAGGTCGGTGAGTTCTTCCAGGGGTAGTCATCCCCGGCTCCGGACTGCCCAGGGATAGCGCAGCCGCTGCCTTCCAGCGAGAACTTGCCGTCCGAGAGTGCCTGGACGAGTTTCACTGACTCGGGCCAATACTTCTGATAGTGGTACGGGTCGGCATTGCGCTGGACCTTATTGCCGGCAACGGTCGGCTCCAGCAGCTCCCAGCCATCCACCTTCTGCAGCGCCTTGATGAAGTTCGTCGCGCTGATGGTCGGGTCCATCCGGTCCGCGTACGATCCCCAGGCGCCGTTCCCGCGCTGCTGGAAGAGTCCCCGGGAATCCGGCCCGGCGACGTCGCCACGGTCCAGGACACGGAGCCCCGACTCCCCCAGAGCGACCATGACGCTGATCATCTGGCCCTTCACAGGCAGATTCAGCGCCTTGCCGGCACCCATGATCGCCGCAGCGTTCCTCAACTGCTCTTGGGAGTAGCCATCGACCTTCATGTCGCCGTTGATGACCACTGAGACGGCCGAGCCGCAGTCGGCAGCGGCGGGCTTTGCCGGGGCAAGGAGTAAGAGGATGGAAAAGACCACGCCTATCAAGATGCCGGGGACCACGATCAGGGCCACGAGACCAAGTGACTTTCGCTGCATGTAAATCCCCCTTTGAGCCCCCGGCTGGCCCCTGCCAAGGATACCGGTCTGTAGTGGACATGTACAATGCATGTAGTGGACGCGCTTCATACGCCTCCAAGGCTTGAGGAACGTTTACGATGAATGGGCTTCGATACTCTTCCCGGATCGGTGCTGGAGGGCGGGACTTAGATGCTGACGACACGGCGTGGTCTGGCCTGCTTGACCCTCCTTGCTCCGGCGGCCGCATTATTCGGATTCGCGGTTGTCATGGCGCGCAAGATCGTCAAACGAGGTCCAAAGGACTACCGTCGCGCCCAGCTGACAGATGATGGCCGCAGAGTCCGCATCGCCTTGGACGACTACACCAAAGCCCACGGCGACTTCGCCGTGTTCGACCCTGCGGCCGAGCGCTATACCCGGGTTGGCAAGGTCACCCTGATCGACGAGGATCACAAGTTCGTCGAACGGCTAATCCATCCGACCCGTTCCGGTTCAGCGAATCTGGGACCGGTGGTTGACTGGACCCCCGACGTGTTCTTCGAACCCTCCGGGGTGTCCGAGCGGTTTGGAGAAGTGCTCATCCCCACCGCCTACGGTGTGGCGCCGGCATGGCTATTCCAAGGCCAAAACGCGGAAACTTGGGTGATCCATATCCATGGCAGCTGGACTGATCGCTCGATCATGTTCCGCGATGTCCACGCCTTCAGTCCCTTGGGATTTACCTCTTTGGTGCCCTCATTCCGCAGCGACCTGGAGGTCAGTCCGCCACAGGTCCAGTCGAGTCACCTTGGTCAAACGGAATGGCGTGACGTGGAAAGCGCTGTGGCCTATGCCGTGGCTCATGGAGCGCAGCAAATCATCCTTTCGGGCTGGTCGATGGGCGGAACCATTGCCCTGCTCACAGCGGAGCGCAGCGCCTACCAGGACCGGATCGTGGGGATGGTCCTGGTAGGACCGGTGACGAGCTGGCGCAAAGCCATTACGGCGGGGGCGGCAGCGGCCGGCGTTCCGGTCATGGGAGCCAACTTGGTCACCTCCTTGCTGCAGGTTCCCCCATTCGCGAAGATGCTTGGGCTGGAGGAACCGATCGATTTCGATGTCCTTGAATGGGTCGACGCACCTAATCGGGTGTCCATCCCGACGCTGGTCCTGCACTCAACCGCGGATCGGCAGGTCCCCTGGGAAATCTCGGCGGCGTTCCAAGCCGCGAATCCAGACACCGTGACCCTAATTCCCTTACCTGAGGCGCACCACACGCAGGAATGGAATGCCTCGCCTCGTATCTTCACCAAGGAGCTCACGAGCTGGGTCACCAGGACGATCCTGACCGAGCAAGGCTAAACCTGCGCGTCCAGCTTGGCCTCAATTTGGTTGATCCTGTCCTGAACAGACTCCGGGAACGGGAACAAGTTTCCCCGTTGGTAGTTGTGCAAAACAATGAGGCTCTTGTAGACCCCATTTTCCAGCGTTTCATTGAACAAGTCCCAGGCCGGACTAACCCGGGAATGATCTGCATTCACCCGGATCCTCAGCGCAGTAAGCCAGAGCGCGTCGATCATCCAGAGCCGCAACTTCGGCAGCTGCTTGGACAGGAGAAGAATCAGCCACCCCGCAGCTGTCACCGAGAGGCCAGCATAGAAAAGCCGGTCAAACCAGGCTCCGATCGCCTCTGCGACAGCATGCCAGGGCGTGAAGTGGAACAGCAGCACATATGCGATGTGGCACGAGACGGCAGCCGCAACCACGACCAAGCCTGCTGAAAATGTTGCATACAGGCCCCTGGCCTTGTGCCGGAGCATGTAGATGATCCTGAGCACGGTGAATAGCAACGCGAGCATGTACGTGCCGCTGTACGTGGCAGTTGCAAGCTGGTCCATGCGGTAATCAATGAAGTCCGCAGAGGTTGGACCTTTGTCTCTAATAAGGGCAAAGCTGACAATCATGACGGGAACGCTCAGTAACGGGGCATAGTAGGTCCATCTGACTGGTACGTTTGCCAGCCGCCGCACACTGTCGTTGAAAAAGAAGATTGCCAGCAGCGCGAAGATGGCTTGAAGAAGGTTCGTTACGTTGATGCCACCGAGGTAGCTGTCGATGGATGCCAGCGGTGTAACCGTCCCCAGCACATAAAGCGCCGCGAGGCCGAACATCGATGCCACCCACGATGCCCGGGCCTCCACCACTTTGACCACCGAGGGGATCCGAAGGAGGCAAAGGCAACTCAGCAGAGCAAAGAGCAGCAGTTTCATGGTTTAGAGGAAAGGCTCAGGCGTGGACGAGCTGCGTGCGCGGGTTTTCTTGGACATCTCGAAAGCGAACTCCTCTACCCACCGTTCGACAGGATGATTCGGAACAGACCGGCAGGTCACACTAATTGCGTCCGCGGTCTCCCTCAGCATTTCCTCGGAAAGATTCGGCAGAGTTATGGACGTCCCAAGGCTCTCCAGATATATGTGGCCCAGCTCGTGATAGATGCAGTGAAACTTGTACTGCTGCGATTTCTGTGGGGGGAAGTAGACGTTAATGCGGTCTTCAAACTCGGCTTTGAAGGCCGTTAACGCGCCCCAGGACTCATCAAACTCGATCAGATTGATCGGCTTCTCACAGATCACGGTCAAGCGGTCCACAACTTCATCCAGCGACGTCGTGTTGTCTCCGCATAGCTCCCGGACCTTGTCTGCGACCGGCGGGAGGCCCATTCAGTCTTCCTCTTCGCCGTTCATCGATGCATCGATGATCCTGGTAATCGTCCGCAGCATTTCGGGTGAGGTGGCCCCCAGGTTTCTTGCCGCAAAGTTCTTCACCTTGAGCTTGCGCATCTGCACAAGGAACTCCATGCGCGCGTCCACCTCAGGAGGAGTCCCGCTGTTGAGATCACACAGGTAACTGGCGGGTACAGCAAAAACGTACTCTGCTATGCCCTTTAGCAGTTCCTGATCGGTCACTAGGCTGCCGGTGCCGTTGATCAAGTAGGACCACCGCGTCCGGGACAGGTGGATTCCGTGTGCGGAAAGGGCTTCTTCCACATGCGGGTACGTGAGCGCTGTGTTGTTATCAGACTCCCAGATGTCGACCAGGATGCCCATGCGGTCCGCCAGCCGCTCCTTCTTCTGTTGCTGCGTGAGAAACACGCTGCGGCCCCCATTTGCCATCTACGTAGCTCCTTAGCAGCTCAGCCTCTTGCGTGTACCGCCACACAAAGTAGGCGGGCAGCTGTCAAAAATGTTACCCGATGACTACCGGAGGGTACAGGCGATGAGTTGTGCATGTGCGGAGCATGTAGGTAGTGTGTCGACTGCTTGGCATCTTTCCAATGAGCGCCAGGTGGCATCGCGGCAGAATCTGTAGGTCTACAGGTTCTCTGGAACCGAAGTGAGGGTGAGGGACTTGGAGGAATACCGTCCACCCAGGCTGCTCGGCAAAAAGGCGCCCCTGAATTGTCTTGTGCTCCCAGATCAGCACCACGCTGCGTGGGAGGCTACGCAGCGGTACGACATGGCCTTCGGCGAGTACATCGGCGCTCTAATCGACCGCGCGGAAGGATGTCCCAACAAGCTTGATGGGATGCAACGAAGGGCAATGCCTATCGAGGAGTCGTCGGACACGTCACAAAAAGCGACACGCGCCCGTTTTCTGAAAACAAATCCCGAAGGGTCTATACGGCCGGTGATAGTTTCGGAGCAGTCGCAGGGACATGCACCTAGTCCTGGTGGCGGTGAATACAACGATGAAGCTGTAGGCGTTCAGGCGGCTACAAAATCAAAGGACACAGCAAATGACGGCAGTAGCAGTTAATCGAGGCGGCGGGCGCCCCAGCAAGGGCCTGCGTAAGTTCATTGGTTTTCGCTCACCCGAACCCACCGCTGACGGCATCGCCAAAGTGGCAGCTCATAAGGGCCTGACCGTCACGGAATATCTTCTGTCCGTTGTCGAGCCACAACTGAAGGAAGATCTGGCTGCCCTCGACCAGGACGACTACCAGCAGGAGCTGCCCATCCGCATCGCCTCATGACAAAAGAAGGCCCGCACTAGGCGGGCCTTCGAAGCTTGAGACTTACTCTCTGGATTGCTTGCCGGCGGATCAGATTGTAAGTCGTGGAGGGCCTGATAAGGCCATCCCTTGTGTTGCTATGAAACCGATCTGGCAGGATCGGCCCTTTTTCGTACCTCAATCCCCGGAAGGATTACTCACATCGTACATCAGCATGTCTCCGTGCTTCCAGCATGCCCAGCTAGAGGCGTGTCAAGCCAACGGGACACCGCGTCCAATGTCTGGGCAGCTCTGGCACCTCTGTTGGCTGGCCAACCTCGAGTCCGCCTCTCCAAGGACGCTGGAAAGTCGTATCCGCAGAAGCATGAGCGAAACCTTACCGAGGCCCTTCCCTCTGTTCCTGCTGCGGTCCGGATCTTTGGTAAAGACGGCACCTGCGCTGCGATTTTCCTCGACTTCGACTCTTCCGTAGCTGGCCAAGAATGGGTCCAGGCCGATGTCCGGGCCGTCCAGATCTGGCTGCACTCGGTGGGCGCCCGCTGGATCGAGGACTACTCACCCAACGGTGGCCGCCACGTCTACGTCCCGCTGGCGCAGCGGGTCACCTTCTCTGAAGCGCGTGATCTTGTCGAGGCGCTGGGCACCCGGTACCGGACCCTGGACAAGACCCCGCACCAGAACCTGCTTCACGGCTGCATGCGAACCCCTGGCTCGCCGCACAAGCGTGGCGGGTACCAGGAGCTGGCAATGAGTCTGTCCATGGCTTACGACATCGTCCGCCGTCCCAACAGCTCAACAATCTGGACTGCAATGACGAACGACCTGGCCGCCGAGATCAAGGCAGTCCGGGCCCTCCGTCTGCAGGGAACCCTCTCGGCCGCCACCTCCGAGGCGCCGGCCACGGAGCGATCTACTGGCCGCATGTCCCGGACCATGCAGGTCCTTGCACAAACCGGGCTGTACGACACGAACCGCTACGCCACGGACTCCGATGCACGCCAGGCGGTTCTCGTTGGCGCCGCAGCGGCCGGCCTCGAGCTGGTCGATGTGGAACGTCGGATGTTGCAGGGTACCTGGCCCGGATTGGCCTCCTTTTACGCCCGGTACGCCGCCCGGCACCGGCTCACGGCCGTGCGCCGGGACTGGATGAACGCCCTTGCCTACCTCAGTAAAAACCCGGCCAAAGAAGACGGGAATAACAATGTCCGCAGATCCCCCACAAGCCAGCCAAATACACAGGGGGCAGTGCTAAGGAACTCAACTTCGATTTCAAATCCCGATGCGGAGCATCGGTTCATCCGGACTTGGCGCAGTGCTCTTAGGATCAGAGAGACTAACTACCAGCAATCCAGGACAGGGATGGCTAGAAGGATGGTGTTGCGGGCCCTGGGAGAGGCAGCCCACATGACTGCATCGCGCTTCATTGAATTTGGGGTCCGGTCCATCGCTGTGGCCACCGGTCTCGATCACACCACCGTCGGTGTTCACCTGCGAGAACTGCGCGCCGAGAAGGATGCCCTGGTCACCCTGGTGGAAGAAGCCCGCGGAACGAAGGGCGATCTGTACATGCTTACTGTCCCCGAGGAGCTCAATGCTGCGGCTGAGGATGCCACCTGGCAGAAGGGGAAGGTGCACGCCCTCCGGCCCGTCTTCCGGGAACTGGGTCTGCCCGCGGCATTCGTTTACGAAGCACTGGAGCACTCCCCCGGGCTGTCCACCACCGAAATCGTCAGCGCCACCAGCCTTTCCCGCTCTGCCGTCCACGAAGCTCTTGAGATCCTAGCCGCCTGGAATTTGATCAGCCGCAACGTTGGCCGGATGTGGTCAGTTGTAGCGGCCACATCCCTCCACCAGCTGGCCGAGCGGCTAGGAATAGTGGAAGCCGTGGCCGCCCAGGTTCAGCGATACCGCGCCGACCGAATCATTTGGCGTGAGTGGTTGGCCAAGAACGTCAACACCGTCGCCGAGCTCCTCTCCCCCGACGATGATTACCCCTGGGAAATGTTCGAGGGGCCACCCGACGACTGGTCGCTTTCCGACATTGCGTTTCGACGGGCTGGCTGATCCTCAAATCTGGGTCTGCTGATGAGCATTCAATGATCGTTCCTAAGCAAGTCGGACGGCCTTGCAATGCGCGGAACCAGTCGCGGCGCGCCTCCCCGAGTAGACCGACCTAGTCCGGAATTATGGAAGTAGAAGAAGCCCCGGCGATATGCGGGGCCCTCAAAACACACTCCCGCAGTGGACCGCTCTGGCCCCAGAGTGGTACCACACCGACACCACACTAGGACGGTATTTCAGTGATCATTCTGGTTGCGCATCAAAAGGGCGGGGTTGGTAAGTCCACCATCGCCGTGAATATAGCCGTAGAGTTCACCTCCAAAGGTAAGAGCGTCATCATTGTCGAAGCTGACCCGACTGTAAAAACGTCCAGCACTTGGGCCAAAGACCGTGAAGACAGTGGATACTCCCCTATCACCACTGTTCGTCAGACCGGCAACCTTCGCGGGACGCTACTCGATTTGGCAGACAAATATGACGTGGTGATAGTAGATGCACCTGGTAAGGATTCCTCGGAGATGCGGACTGCAATGACAGCTGCTGATCTCATGCTGGTGCCGGTCCCGCCGAGCCAGCCCGACCTTGACACGACCGAGAGTCTGGTCGTCACCATCAATCAGGCACGGGACTTCAATCCTGACTTGAGGGCATTAGCTGTACTGAACCGAGTCCCCACCAACGTGTTTTCTGAAGCGGATTCCGAAGCACGTACTTACCTTGCCGATTTTCCCGAGCTGCGTGTAGCCCGTACTAAGCTGCACGAACGTAAGGTTTACCAGACCAGCGTCTCCGAAGGCTTGGGTGTCGTCGAGATGAAGGATTCCAAGGCTAAGCGTGAAATCCAGCTTCTGACCGAGGAGGTCCTGGCATGGTGAGGCAGAGGGGTCGTACCGATCCGCAGACGGAGAAGCAAATAGAGGCCTTTGCTGCTCGGGCAGAACAGCCCCTTGCTCCTGTAACTGCACTCCCCCAGCCGGCTGAGGTGACGCCGGCCGTGGTCGACGAGCCCGTTAAATCGAAGACGCCGACGGCTCCGAGGGCCGCAGGATCCGGTTCCGCCAGGGCCCGCATCCTTGCTCCTGCTATGGAAGCCTGGAAACAGCGGAACCGCGAGCCGAAAAACGGGGGCATCAACTTCCGTGCCAGTACGTCTCAGCTGGAGTTGCTGCGGACTGCTGCACTCGTCGAGGAGATCAGCCAGCAAAAGATCTTGGAGCGTCTCGTCTGGCCCATCCTCGAGGAGAAATACGGTTCGAGCCTCTCCGAATAGCCTCTCCCCCACTTGAGTGTCATTGCGGGCGGTACCACACCATCCTGGTGTGGTACCGCCCGCAGTTGTTTCCGACCCGGTTCTGCCTCCCCTGCCGAGACACCTTTTCGGCCTGATAAATAGCCAAAGTGCAAGCTCTTTGCCGTACTGGTGTGGTACTCAGCGGTATGGGAAATGTTGTCCTCTTGCCGGTCTGGTACTAGTCCGGTACTGGTGCGGTCGTGCCATCGGTGTGGTACTAGTGTGGTACTAGTGTGGTACCAGTATAGAGTTACTACCGGTATGGTGCTGGTTGGTGCTGGTGTGGCATGCCGTACCGGTGCGCCTAAATCGGTGTGGTACTAGTGCGGTACCGGTACGGTGTCGGCATGGTGCAAGTACCGGTGTGGTTGTGGTAGGGGATTAGGATGGTACTGGTGTGGTACTGGTATGGTACTGGCACGGTACCGGTTTCGGTATATATTTGGTGCTAGTCCGTTAGCAGTATGGTCCTCGTGCAAGAGTTGCCCACAGTGCAGGTCAGGAGCTCTGGTGGTGCGGTACCAGCTCGCCGGCGGTAGCAGCGTCGCGAGGGGCCGGTGGGGGTGCACTGGGGAAGGGACTAGGGCGGTATTTAAGTCGCTGTCCAAGGCGTACCTTCTCGAGAGTCCAAACGTCGTTGCCGGTGGTGGCGTCAACTCGGGGATGGCGATGCTATTGCCTACGGGCCACTTTCTGGGCTGGTATTACACCGATGTGGTACCACAATGGTGTAATACGGCGCTTAAGGCCATGGCATGGCATTATCCAATGAGTTGGGCCCGCCTGACACCAGTGTGTCGCATAGCAAAAAACTGGCAAAGCCCCTCACACAAAAGGTTTTGAGACATAGTTATGCGAATCTCCGAGAGCAGAAACGTCGCGTGATTCCGCAGGAACCAGGACCACCTAAGGAACCGTGCCAGTGAGACGTCGAGTATGCCAAGGGCTTCCAGACAGTGTGGAGCGTAGTGCTTGGGGCGCCTTCACCCTGCGGGGTAAATTTCCCCATCAGGGATAGAGACCGATGCAGGAAAGCATGACCTGGTAGCGCGCCTGGACGACCCGCCTGCTGGCGGTAGTCAGTTCTCACCGTCGCCCGCACAAACCTTGAACCGCACCGGCCAAATGTCAGGGTCTTCGGGTCAGGGTGCTTTCCAGTGCTGCCAACAGTCTTGGCGCATGGTTGCCTACCCTGAGGTCTACCGGCCGCTCTCCACCCAACGGGTGGCAGGGTGTCATCATCCAGAGGGCGAAGTAGTTATGAGGGATGCGCTGTTCTATCGCGCGCTGGAATAGGCCCACGACGACTGGATCCAGCGACAGATCCCGCTGGAACTGGAAACCAGGACAAAACGTGCCGTCGTCAATGAAGACACGAACGAGTTGGCGCAACGCCGGTTCGGCATCCGGAAAAACGGCTTCGAACCGTTCCCGGGCCTTGCTCAACGCTGGCAGACCGAATTCATCGCGGATGGCGTCCCATAACTGCGGTGGGATGGGGGAACGGTATAAGTCAGTTGGCATCGATGATGGCGCCCAAAAGCCATTGTGTGGAGGTGGGCTCACGGCGTAGCAGGAAAGTTCGCAGCGCTGAGCTTGCTGATGAAACCTGGACTTGCCAGTGTTCGATGTCGACGACGTTCCCGACACCGACGGGCACGGTGTTGCGGGTTTCCCCCCAGGAGTCTCTGGTGAACCAGTGGGCGCTGTCCAGGCTCGGGTCGACTGCCCAGATCCGGTCGTCGTAGCGGATGGCCAGGGGAGTGCCGGCGGTGGTGAAGCGGACATCGACGGGAATGCTGAGTGTGGGGGCTTCGGGGGTGATGGTCATTGCTGGTGCTGTTCTTTCCGGGGGTAGCTGCGTGGGGGAGTGGTGTTAGGCGGCTTTGACGAGGGGGAGTTCGTCCCAGTGGGTTGTGTATCTGGGCGAGAGCATGTCGCGTTTCATGGTCCAGTCCGGGCCTCCGCGGATCCCGCCGTAGCCGAGACCGATGGACCCGCGGCCGTACCGGCGGGTGACGTCTTCGAGCAGGGGGCCGATGTGGCGTTCCTCGTGGGGATTTTCGAACAGTTCGAGGGGTTTTTGGTTGCCTGTGGGCCGTAGGTCGGTGACCATGAACCCGGCCCGGGCATAGCCGATTCCTTCGACGATGCGCGGCAGGAGGGCGTGGGCTGCTTTGGTGAGAATGACGGGGTCGGCGGTGGGCATGGGCAGCGGGACTGACACGGCGGGGTAGGAGGTGTCGTTGGGGTTGAAGTGCGAGGTCCCGGCGAAGGCGGTGAGGACTTTGGCCTGTAAGCCATGTTTGGCCAGCCTCGCGGAGGCTTGTTGGCCGTAGACGCTCTTGACCTGGCGGACGCCGGCCTTTGTGGTGATGGGTTTGGCGAAGGAGCGGGAGAAGATCAGCTGGTCCCGGCCGATGCGTTCTTCTTCCATCGGGATGCAGGGGGTGCCCTGCAGTTCCAGGACGGTGCGCATCACGACCACGTTGAACTTGTCCCGAACCAGCACCGGGTCGGCTTGGGTGAGGTCGGCTATGGTGAAGATTCCCATGACGTTCAACCGCTTCGTGAGCCGCCCGGCGATGCCCCAGACTTCCTCGACGGACAGCCGGACAAGCAGGGCCTGGCGCGCTTCGGCGGGGATGGAGTCCCAGTGGCAGACTCCGTTGAAGGTTTTGTTGTTCTTGGCCCACTTGTTCGCCAGCTTCGCCAGCGTCTTGGTCGGGCCGATGCCAACGCATACGGGCACGCCGACGTTCCGCCGGACCGTGGCCTTGATCGACCGGCCCATCGCCGCAAGCTCCGCGGGAGTGCCTTTGACGCCGAGGAAGGCCTCGTCGATGCTGTACACCTCGAGCCAGGCTGAGTACCGGCCGAGGAGTTCCATCACCCGGGCGCTGATGTCCCCGTAGAGTTCGTAGTTGCTCGACAGGGCAACCAGGCCCCATTCCTTTGCCCTGGGTGCGAGTTTGAACCAGGGATCGCCCATGGCGATGCCTAGTGCCTTGGCTTCGGGGGAGCGGGACACGGCGCAGCCGTCATTGTTCGAGAGCACGATCACCGGCCGTCCTTCCAGGGACGGGTCGAATGCCCGCTCCGCGGAGGCGTAGAAGCAGTTCACGTCCACGTGCGCAATCTGCGGCATCCGCCGCATCAATGCAGGTTTAGACACCGCCAGCTCCTCCGCTAGGACGCGGGGCTGCCAACGGGGCACTGTGCTCACACCGGGGTGCCGTAAAAGACGCCAGCGGAACCACTGAAGACTGAAATAGCACATAGGAACGAATAAGCACGACAGCAACACACCTATAATCGAAAGTATATTCGAAGAGCTTACAGCGGGGCACTGACAATGTGGTTTTCCACCAGGCTGTATCCAACGGCAGGACCTGGACGCCGTTCGGTTTGTGGTCAGGGGCGGCGCACTGGGCAGGGCGGGTGGGGGAGCGGAGGCCCTTCCGAGGAGAGGAAAGCCGGGCCAGGTTTTGCCGGCTGCTGGGCGTCTAGGAGAGGCGGCGGTAGGGGCCTGGCTTTACCTCGACCAGGAGGGGCAGCGGCAGCTGGACGGGGTCGGCCCCGACGGGCTCGTCGAGCAGCTCGTTGATCGAGGTCTGCCCTGTCAGTTGCCCGGATGCGTCCCGTTCCATGTCTTAGGCCCTAGACGCCGACTCGTCGGCTCATTTGCGGACTCGCTGAGCCCGGGATGCCTGAGGGTCCGCGTTCTGCGAACGCGGACCCTCAGGGGCGTAAACATCCTGCTGCTTACATCTAAGAGCATCCCACAAAACCCGGTACGCAGCTCCCCGGACAAGCCATCAGGCCCCGGTTGAACGGACCCGGCCGCAGCGGGCAGGGGAGTGGGCGGCCGTCTGAGACGGCCCAGCCCCGTGCGGCTGCCCCCGGCTCTGCGCTGCCGGTGCACGCCGGGGCTGGTCGGGGCACGACGCGGACCGGGCGTCCTAAGCCGGAGCGGTTCTTGGTTTCTGGCCGCTGCGCCGGCGGCCTTCGCGCCAGCCGGGAAGGAGGTCGTTGAGTTGCTCCGCTTTGACCGGGTCCATCCTGCCGGCACGGTAGTCGATCCGCTGGGTATGCAGCCACACCCCGAGGGTGCGCTCGTCCCTGTCGTCGGTCTTCTGGTGCCGCGGCCAGTCCCCGCCGCCGGACCTGACGTCCCGGATCCGGTCCAGGCGTTGCTGCCACCGCACCTCGTCCTCCGTTTTACGGGTCGACGGCGTGTCCCATCCGGGAATGACCGCCAGAGCTTCTCTGTACACGGGGGAGAAGGTTCCGGCGGCTGCTTCCTGCCTGCGTCGCAGCAGCCACATCCCGAGCGCCCGCTTCCGCGGCGTCTTCTCGTGGGTGCCCGGCAACCGCCCGTGCTTCCTGTAGAAGGCCAGGACATCGGAGAGGTTCCGCCGCCCGGCCCACACTGTCCGCCGTCGCGGCGAAGCCAGGGCCGCCTGGTGCTCCTCACGAAGCCCCGGATCCTGTTGCGCGGCGATCTGCAGGTGGTACCGGACCGTCGTCGCCGCGGCTCCGGCGCCTTCGGCGATCGCAGACGTCGGCGTACCCTGCCGGTACAGCAGAACGAATTCAGGATCGGGCGCCATACGCCGGCTACCAGTAGTCACCCTTCCGGTCCTCCTTTCACTACCGGTCCTAAGCCTAAAGCGGGGCACCACTCCCGTGCGGTGACTCCTCGCCGGGCTCGCACTAGTGGGAGCGCCCACTCCGCAAGCCCGCGGCCGGCTGCTGGGCCCTGCCGGACCGTCGCACGGGCCAGAGCATTGTGGTCACCTCTCCGCCGCGCTCCCTGCAAAATATAATCCGGCTGGTCCCTTGGGGTGCGACGAGAGGGTTTTAGTGCGCATGCGACCAGCTTCTGCTTAGGCGCGAGCGTCCCGGGCGAGGACGGCGCTGCAGCTGCCCCGGAGCGGGCCGGGCGCATCAGGAGGAAGCTGCCCTGGTGGGCTGGTTATCTTTCTGCCAAGGCCAGCGCCCGGTGATTTCCAGTTCGAGGGAAAAGCTGAGAAATGTCCTGATGACCACGATGACGGCCAGTACTCCAACGCTGGTGAAGGTAGGGGTGACAGCAACGGTGCGAATAATGTCAGCGGCAACAAGAAGTTCCAGACCCCCCCGATGGCCCAAGCGGCGTGTACTCCGCTGTAGCTCTTGCTGCCGTCGAGCATCTCGAGGGTTCGGCGCGACCCTGTGCTAGAAGCCGCCGTCTTCCCGAAAAGAGTCTGCCTCCCGAGCTTCAGGTGAGCGAAGCGGACCGCTGGGCCGCACTTGCCCCTTTGACGCAAGTGGAGCCACGTCGGATGAACCAGTGACTCGGGCAGGCCACCTATTCGAGGCATAAGCCTTCCGCACGTCCGCTGGAGGATTCTCATACGCGCCACTCCCAAGTCGGTGCCCTGGCCCATCCGAGTGCCACTGAAGAGGTGGACTCAGCGTCCCTTACCCGGGCGAAGTGGGACTTGCTGATTGACTGAACCATGATCAAGCTTGAAGTCAGAATCAGGTACCTCATCAGCGACCTATGGGTAGATCCGAGTTTGATGGGGTGGACCCGCCGCTTCGAAAGTGGAGGCGAGAGCATTGAGATCAGGTTTCCCGAATCGCCGGACGAATTCACAGCCGCTGATTGGGAAACAGAAACGCCGCCCACACCATCGGTTGTTCCGGTGCCGGGTGTGTACGACGAACCCGGCTGGGACAGTCGGACCCTTGCCGTGCGGCTTCTCGCTGTCAGCGTGACACTCGAGGCCGACCTTCCCTCTGAGCGCCCTGAAGATCCTTTTGAAGGCGAATATGGCACTGCTTTGCAGCAGGCATATGAACGTGGGCTTAAGCGCTCCGAAAAAACGATGCAGGCATTCCTTGAATGGCTCCGCGCACTGGGGACTGCCCCGGCTTTTGTTGACTCGGGGTCTTAGGCCGCTGTGAGCGCGGTCCGGTTGATTGTTTCATATTCGATGGGCGTGAGTTTGCCCAGCCGTCTTTGCCGTCGCCGGCGGTGGTAGGTTCTCTCGATCCAGGTTGTGATGGCCAGCCGGAGGTCCTGTCTGGTGAGCCATCGCTGACGGTCCAGGACGTTCTTCTGCAGCAGCGAGAAGAAGGACTCCATCGCGGCGTTGTCCGCGCACGCACCGACCCTGCCCATCGATCCGGTGAGCCCGTGGCGACGGAGCGATTCAACGAACCGGCGTGACCGGAACTGCGACCCACGGTCGGAGTGGACCACCGTTCTTTCCGGTCTTCGTGCCTGCACCGCGTTCTCCAGGGCAGCGACGGCAAGAGAGGACTTCATCCGCGAGTCCATCGAGTAGCCGACGATCCTGCCGGAATAGACGTCCTTCACCGCGCAGAGGTAGAGCTTCCCCTCGGCCGTGGGGTGTTCGGTGATGTCCGTCAGCCACAGCTCGTTCAGCGCCGCGGCGGTGAAATCCCGCTCGACCAGGTCGTCGTGAACCGGCGGCCCGGGTCTGCGGTTCAGCCCACGCTTCTTCGAGAACACCGACCAGATGCCGTGGTCCCTGCACAGGCGCTGGACCCTGTTCTCGCCCGCTGTGATGCCTTTCCCGGGTAACTCGTCGGCGATGAACCGGTACCCGAACGCCGGGTCGTCGGAGTGGATGTCAAGGGCGGCGTTGACGAGGTGCGCATCGATCCAGTCCCGTTCCGTGACCGGGTTGGCCTTCCAGCGGTAATAGCCTTGCTTGCTAAATCCCAACACCCTGCAGGTCACCGCCACGGGAACACCGTCGGCGGCAAGATCCGTGACCAGCGGGTAGATCATTTTGGGTTGATGTCCCTGGCCAGATAGGCAGCCGCCCGGCGCAGAATCTCGTTCTCCTGCTCCAGCAGGCGGTTCCGCTTCTTCAACTCCCGCACCTCAGCCGACTCCGCCGCCGCTGGGCTGGTCCCGGAGTCCTTACGCTCAGCGATAGCGATCCAGCGCTTCAACGTCGTGACCGAAAGCCCAAAATCCTTCGCAATCTGCGCCAGCGGCGCCTCGCCCTTGCGGGCCACATCAATAACATCCTGGCGGAACTCCGCCCCATAAGCCGTGGGCATGGTCAACATCCTTCCACGAGCACAAGCTCGCTAGGTCAAGGAGTCAACAAAACCGGGGGCAGTCCC
>NZ_JBFTHJ010000023.1:0-45905 GCF_056394175.1 Pseudarthrobacter sp. 10T415
TGAATATGTCAACGTCATTCAGGACCACTACGACGGCCTGATTCAGGGCCACCCAGACCACGTTAGTACCAGGATTGGCTGTTCTGATGGCTTCTCCGGCGTTTAGAGTCAGACATGACTGAGAAGCGCAGACGTCTATATTTGGTTCTTTTGCTTGTCGGCGGGGGTGGGGCCTATTTTCTCTATGAGCTCCTCTCCGGCGAACCTTCAGACCTTGCGGCAATAGGTACTCTCATCTTCTTAGGTGCCGTCAGTCTGATGCTCATTGTCTTAGTGCGTCAGCGGCGCCGGTCATCGCAGCGGCTGGCCCAGCGTGGCCAGATTGAGTGTTACATCCGTCGACCCGATGCGCCCCAGGGAGACCGCTATAGGAAATGGAATATCGGACTCGTGACGGCAGACCAGGGAGTACTCACCTTCCAGCCGGTCCTAGGTCGGACACGCATAGCGAGAGGTGACCCTTTCGATATTCGCGTTATGGCTACTACCGGATCCCGCTATCCCGCTACGAAATGGGACAAGTTCAACCGATTGGAGGCCAACGCTATCGTTCTGCCGGTGAACACTGTTGATGGACCCCTCGAGATCGCGGGTCAGACCAATACGCTCGACAATATTGAGGCATTCCTAACAGGGAAGGAGTCCCGAGGCCCTCGTACCTAATCAGACCTCAGAAACAACTCTGGCGTCCCCTCCAGGGTCCCGAGGGAAGCCGTGGACTAGACCCAGCGACTTGCGCCGCGTGAGGCGTCTCCTTTGGGATGCTGGATCGGAGTCACCTGAGAGGGCTATGAGTTTTGTTGGGCGATGGTGTGGGCGAGGCGGTAGGAGTCTGTGCCGGTTTCGATGATGGTGCCGTTGAAGGTGAGGCGGTCCACGATTGCGGCGCAAAGGCGCGGGTCACTGAAGGTTTTGGTCCAGCCTGAGAAGGATTCGTTGGAGGCGATGGCAATGGAGTTCTTTTCTTCCCGTTCGGTGAGGACCTGGAAGAGGAGCTCGGCGCCTCGGCGGTCCAGTTCCATATAGCCCAGCTCGTCGATGCACAGCAGGTCGACGCGGCCATAGCGGGCAATGGTTTTGGCCAGCATTTTCTCATCGGCAGCTTCGACGAGTTCGTTCACGAGCCGGGTGGCGAGGGTGTATTTGACTCGGTAGCCCTTCTCCGCGGCGGCTGTGCCGAGACCGATGAGTAGGTGGGATTTACCGGTCCCTGAGTCTCCTATGAGGCATAGGGGTGCGCCTTTGCGGATCCAGTCCCCGGTGGCCAGGGTGTGGATCGTTGCGGGGTTGATGTTCTGATTGGCGTCGAAATCGAAGTCTCCGAGCCATTTGTCCCTGGGGAAGTTTGCGGCCTTAACGCGGCGGATCGATGAGCGCCGGTCCCTATCGTCGCATTCGGCCAGCAGCAGCTCGGCCAGGAACCCCTGGTAGGACAGTTGTTCTTTCCCGGCAACGCTCAGTGCTTCGTCCAGGACGCCACGGATGGTGGGCAGGCGCAGCCGGCGGCAGGCCTGGTCCACGGCTGCGACCGCGGCCTGTTCGGTCAGACCGCGTCGCCGGCGCAGGACCGGGGTGACGGTTGTAGCAGGTGCTGTGGGGCTCATGAGATGTTCTCCTTCGACGCGGTTTTTGCAGGGTGTTCGGCGCGTTTGGCCAGCAGCTCGTCATAGGCACGGACTGAGGGCAGGGGCCGGCTATCAGAAGGCAGCCCGGCGATGACGGCCGCCGGGTCCATGAGTCGACGCTGGGTCAGGCTGACAACGCGTTGCACTTTCGCTTGAGCGTGGGCACCGCGATGACGGTCCGACCTGGGCCCACCCTCAGCGGCGGAGGTCGTTGCGTGTCTGCGGGCTTCGACCGCGACGACATCGGCGCTTACCGCACCCACCCGCAGCGCGGCGGTGATCCCTGCCTGAATGTCTGCAGCGTCCATAGACCGGTGGAGCAGCAAGACATCGATCAGTTCACGAGTCCCTTCGGCGTCGCCGTTGACCCGGCGCGAGGCGGCCCAGAAGGCCTCATGGGCGCTGGTGAAAGAACCTGATGCCCGAGCCCGTGCCAAAGCCGTGGAACCAGGCAAAGCACCGGGTTTGGTCTTGAGGACCTCCAGGTAATGGTCCAGCTGAACCGACTGGCCGCCCTTGGCGACGATTCTCTGATGCCGGGCCGCCACCGCGCGGCCGTCGAACACCACAAGCTCTGACGCCCGCAAGGACACCCGGACCCTTCGGCCGATGAACCGTGCCGGTACGGAGTACTTCACCATCCGCACCGTGATCATTGAGGATCTGTCCACTCTTGGGTTCAGCACGAGACCGGGGTCGAACTCTTCGGCCGGCAACGGCGCCAGGAACGGGCGCTCGGCGGCGAAGTCGTGGCCGATGGTGCGGATCCTGCCATCGAACCGCCGCTGATCGTCCTCCGCCTCCCTATACCGGATCCGGTCGTTGAGCTCCTCAAGGGACTTCGCGACAGGCATCGGGGTAAGGCGGTTGCGGCGGAACCAGCCCACTTCGCCCTCGACGCCGCCTTTCTCGTGAGCCCCGGCAATACCTGGTTGGCAATAAAAAGAATCAAAACCGTAGAACGAGCGGAACAACACCCACCGGTCGTTCTCCACACGGTTCCGGCCCTGCCCGAACACCACGGTCCTGACGGCACTGGTGAGGTTGTCATAGCGGATGTGCTTCACAGGCACGCCACCGATCTCATTGAACGCTTCGATGTGACCTTCCAGAAATGCTTCCTGCGCCTGAGTGGGGTAAACCCGGTGGATCGCTTTGCCGGAGTGGGAGAGACGGAAGATGAACATATGGCACTTCGTCTTCACCCCGTCCAACACGATCCAGACCTCACCGAAGTCCACTTCAGCCTCCGCGCCCGGGGCATGTTCTTGCGGAACAAACACCTCAACCCTGCGGCCGGCCTCCACATCGATCTGCGCCCGGCGGACCCGGACGTAGTCACGCACCGTCGAATACGACAGCTCTAGCGCATCGTGCTCCTCAATGAGCCGGGCAAGAATCCTACGGGCCGTGTGGCGTTGCTTCCGCGGAGCCGTCGTGTCCTCGACCAGCATTGCGTCAATGGCCGGTTTAAAGGGATCCAGCCGAGGCGAGGACCTCACCGGAGTCTTCCGTGCTGGAGGGACGGGATCCGACAATGCCTGCCGCACCGTGTCCCTACCAACTTGATACCGCTTTGCCAGACCGCGGATGGATAACCCCTCGATACGGGCATCTCTGCGAATACTGGCAAACAGCTCCAAGCGCGCTCTCATCCGGACCTCCAAATGTTGCTTTCATCAGATGAAGCAACATTGAGGGTGGTCCTGGTTCAGACCGTCACAACCAACCGGCGAGTCGTGGGATGGTCCTGATTCAAGCCGTCACACCGGTCCTGAATCAAACTGCCATAGTCAGGATTCCGGTAGCAAGGGAGAATGCTCCGAGCCTCCGGTTTTCGGATGTGTAGAACCGGCGGGCCATAACGCAGCAGGCAGCGATGAAGGCGGCAAAGCCAATCCCTGCGGTAACGAAGTGAAGAAACCCGTGGAGGGACCCGGAGATAGGGGGTCCGGGAGGTGCGCCTTGAGGGAATCCGTTCATGGGATCGGCGGTGAAAATCCCCGCACCCACTAATCCGGCACCGTAGATTCCGACGAGAACCGGCCCCCAGGTGGCTCCTCGTCCGGGGTTGAGTGCGCGACGGAATCCGACGGCGGTCAGGAGGGTTAGGGCGCCGGTGAGGATCAGGTTTGTGGTTTGCATCCAGCCTAGGTCGCCGTTGGCTAGGACGCTGAGGTCGTTATGTGCCGCGTCGAAGCCCGGGCGAAGAAACGCCTGGGCATAGCTGACCAGAAGGTATAGGGGGCCGGCGGTGATGCCACAGGCCAGCAATACCCGCGTGGCAGAGGAGGCGGGCGGGCGTCGTTGGGATCCCTGATGTTCGGTCTGATAGCTGATTTTGGGCATGGTCTATTCCGGTCTGTGGGCGAAATGAATTTGGTGAGAGTGGTCAACGGGTCAGTTGGTGAAGAACCCGCGGAGTTCGGCTGCCATTGCTGCGTCTGAGACTTGGTGTGTTTGGCCCTCGAGGGTGCGGTGAAGGGCCTGGGGGATCGCGGCGGCTGTTGTTGCTTGAGCTGAGGTCATGACCGGGGCGGCTTTTCCACCGACCATGACAAGGGTCGGCACCGTGATTTTGGCGAACCGGCCGGTGGGTGCGGTGAAGTTGTTGGTAACGGCAATTTCATTGGGGAGGGTGTTGGCGGCGTCCTTTTGGCTCTTCCAGATCTTTGGCATGAGGCGCAGCATGAGGGGCACAAATGCAGGGACGCCGATCATCTTGACCAAGAAGTAGGAGACCATCGCGCCGCGCTTGTTTTGGGCGAGCAGTGAGTTCAGGTGCCCGGCGTGGTCGACGGGCGTTCCGTCGACGTTCCCGATTCCCGTGTAGGGGGCCTCGTAGGTGGCGAGCTTGCGCATCGGGATACCCGCCGCTGCTGCTTCGAGGGCGAGGGCCGCACCGGAGGAGATGCCATAGACGTAGGGGTCTCCGCCCGCATGGGTGATGACGGCGGCTAGGTCTTCGATTTCGCGTTCCACGGAGTAGGGCCGTGTATCACCGCTGTCGCCGCGGCCGCGACGGTCGTAGAAGTACACGGTGAAGGAGTCGGCCAGCGTGGTGGCCAGGGCCCGCGCCGGGCCGAAGGACCGGCCGCAGAAGGCGCCGTCAACCAGGACCAGGGAGGGGCCGGAGCCGATGTGTTCGACGGAGATGGGGGTTCCGTCCGCTGAGGTGATCTGGGTGACCTGGCTTTGGGCGGCGCTGGTTTTCATGCTGTGGGCCTTTCGAGGAGGGTGTCGAGTTTGGTGAAGGACAGTATCCATCCGGCGTGGGTCATGTCCCGGATCTCGTCGGTGAACGGGCCTTGATGGAGGGTCATGCGCGTCCGGTCGCCGTGATCGTGGAACTGAAGCCGCAGCACGACGTCGTCCACGGGCCCAGCCTCGGTCAGCGCTGTCAGTTGAATCTCGAGGGATTCCGGTGCCTGAAAGGCGGTGATGCGCCCCCGGATGGGGTGGCCGGCCCCGGTAGCGTTGTCGACCATGGTCAACTCCCACCGGCCCTGCTCCACGAGCTCCACGATGATGCTGTCCACGGGTACGTGAACTCCTTCAGGCCCGAACCATGAGGCGAGGAGTTGGGGTTCGGTCCAGAACCGCCAGACCGTGTCCCTGGGGGCGGCGAAAGAGCGGGAAATGAAAACATCGTGTTCTGTGACTTCCTGCTGGCGCCCCTCAGACATCTCGGCCCTTTCCCATAGGTGGGGTGTCGCGCTGAAACGAGGCCAGCGCGCCGTCGAGTTTGTCGAAGGACTCACCCCAAAACTTCTTGTACCGCTCCATGTACTCGCTCGCTTCCTTAAGCCGGTCGGGCTCCAGATGACTGAACCGGGCAGTCGCTACCCGGTTCCGGGAGATCAGGCCAGCATTTTCCAATACCTTCAAATGCCTCGAAATCGCCGGTTGGCTGATCCTGAAAGGCGCCGCGAGGTCGGACACCTGCGCGTCACCGTCAGCGAGCCGCTGCAGAATAGCCCGCCGAGTCGGATCGGCCAACGCCGCGAACACTGCACTCAATTCATCAACCATCAAAACCATAACCTTTTCGTTATATAACCTTGTGGTTTTAGAGTAAGTCTGGTTTGAGTAAAGCGTCAAGCCTTGAGTCTCAGCTAACGGCGCCCGGTAACGCATTTGTCCTTGCTGCAGCTGTCGTCGGAGGTGTGCGGCGTGGCATTTCGGCCTGGTCGATGAGCCATTTCCGGTAGGCGCCGGCCAGGGCATCGTTGCGGATATGTCCGCGTTCCAGACGCGAAATGATGGAAACCCATTGACCAAGTTCGCCGGCGACGGTCGTTAAGGTCATGCCGAGGTCTGTCCGCCTGCGGCGGAGGTCGGAGTTGTCGGGTGCGGGCCGGGGATTGGTGATCTGACGGTAGATTTCCCTGGCTGCGTAGCGTTTGAGGCAGCGCATGATTTCGCGTTTGCTCTTTCCCTCTGACGTGCGTTTAGCCACGTACTCCTTGGTCCGTTGGCACGAGCCCATGCGCACCAGAACAACCTGGTGCAAGGCATTATTGGCGCTGCGGTCGCCGCCCCTGCTGAGCCGGTGGCGGGTTGTCTTGCCCGATGAGGCTGGCACCGGGGCGACGCCGACGAGCGAAGCGAACTGGGCCTCGTTCCCCAGACGGTCCGGATTGTCCCCGACGGTGATCAACAACTGGCTGGCCACTTCGGTTCCGACTCCTGGGAGATCACAAAGCATCGGAGCATAGCCGTCCAGGATTTCCTTGAGGGCAGCGTCAGCAGCCGCGATTTCCGTTCCCAGCGCTTGGCATCGGGCTGCCAACGCCTTGAGCGTCAGCAGAGTCACGTACTCGGGGTCAGCCATATGCCCGGAAGGTCTCGTGCGCTGCAGGGCAGGAATCAGCGCTGAGGTGGCCAGCGCCCGGTATTTCGCCCGGATCTTGTCCGGGGCTGAAACGAGGAGCGCCTTGATCTGGTTGATGGCCGCAGTGCGGGCCTTGATGGCTGATGCGCGCCCGGAACGTACGATCCGCAGGCATTCGACGGGGCCGTCTTTGGCCTTAGGGATCGCCTTGGTCCGCCCCTCGAGCACGGACTTGGCGGCCTGGTAGGCATCCAACGGGTCTGACTTCCCTTTGAGACGACGGGCGGCCCGGTTCGGGCGGTTTACCTCCAGCACGGTGAGCCCTTCACCCCGAAGAGTTCGGGCGAGTTCGGCACCGTAGGAGCCTGTTCCTTCGACCCCGACGGCTACGACTGTGCCGTAGGAAGTGATGAAGTCGATGATTTTCCGGTATCCGGATCCCACGGCCAGGAATTCCCTGTCTGCAAGGGGTTTGCCGTGTTCGTTGATCACGGCTACGTGGTGTGTGTCGGCGTGGGTGTCGATACCCGCGATGACTTTTATTGGTTCGCTTGCCAAGATGGAAATTGCCCCTCAGTCGCGTCGAATGCTGATTGATCGGGCGCGGGCCAGGTGGGCAGACAAAACGGTAATGGGACTGGTCGTATCAGGCTCCTATGAGGTCATGTCCGCCTGGCCCGACACCCCTTTTAACGGACCTTGAGCCGGCGGACAGATCGTCGGGAAGACAGTGCCGCCTGGTACGTCAATTTTTGGCTGGGTCACGCCGGCTCAAGGACTGTTCCAGTATTACCGTTTTCTGGTTGCTGTCCTTCGGATTCTAGGCGTCCGCTCCACCCCGTCTAGCCCCTCCGCTTCGCTCCGGGGCCTGCGGTGCAGGAAATGTCCCTCCGGTGCTCCTGCGTCGCTTATTTCCTTCGGGAATTTCCCGCCCCTTGCCTTTTGGGTAGACAGGGCTCCGTCGGCCGCCGAGCAAGCAAGCTTGCCAGCAACCAAAAAACAACGGGGGGGAGAGGGAAGCTGGCCGGTCACCTAAGCCGCCCCAACCCCCACGTCTCTGCAAAGGCAAAAACATGAACGCAACGCCCACGCTTGAAATGCTCGACCCGGCCACACTGACCGTTGATATCAACGTCCGGAAAGACGCCGCCCTGACCTCCGATTTCATTGCCAGCATCAAGGAACACGGCGTGATGGAACCGGTCATTGCCCACCGCCAGGACGACGGCACCGTGCACGTGCTGATGGGCCAGCGCCGCACCCGCGCCGCTGTCGAAGCTGGACGGCCCCTGATCCCGGTCATGATCATCGAAAGCCCGGAAGAAGCTGAACGCATCGTCACGCAGGTAGTGGAGAACATCCAGCGCGCCGAGCTGACCGAAGCGGACGAAGCCGACGCCTACCACCAGCTTTCCCTGATCGGTGTTTCGGCGGCCGCGATTGCCAAGAAGACCGGGCGGACCAAGACCACCGTGGAAAGTGCTCTCAAAGCCAAGTCCACCGACACCGGAGCCGCCGCCCTGGGCAAGGGATACACCATCGAAGAGGCGCTTGTCCTCGCGGAATTTGAGTCGGACGAGGACGCCACCGCCGAACTCGAGTCGGTCATCATGGACGAACCCGACATGCTCCTGCACGTCACCCAGCAGCTGCGCGACAAGCGCGACCGCGCCGCCGCTCTCGCCGCATTCACCGCCGATCTCGAAAAGGACGGGATCACCATTGTTGAAGCCCCTGGCTATAACGACGAGAGCGGAACCCTCCGCGTCAGCTCGCTGAACCGCGCTGACGGAGAACCGGCAACCGAAGAAGACGGCAACGCCGTCTACATCAATCAGAACTACCACGGCGAGCACACCACCGTCCCGGTCATCGTCGGATGGAAGGAACTGGGCTTCACCCCGCGGAACACTTACTACTCGTCCTCATCGGCCAACAAAGGGCCGATGACCGAGGAACAGAAAGCCGAGCGGAAAACCCTGATCGAGAACAACAAGCTGATGCAGTCAGCGACTGTTGTTAGGCGTGAATGGGTCAAGAATCTGTTGGCCAAGAAGCAGGCCCCGAAAGGCTGGCAGTACTTCACCGTCCACGCGATCACCCACCACTCGGAGACCGCCAGCGGCTACGAGGGCAAGGTGGCCGCTGAAATGGTCGGGGCGAAGGTCGAAGAATCCAATCAGTGGGTATGGAACCCGCTGAGGGACCACGTTGCCAAGACCACCGCCCGCCCGGAATTCGCACTGATTGCGCTGGTCTGCGCAGGGTACGAAAAGACCATCCAAAAGGACTCGTGGCGCTCACCGGGCCAAGCCCACCGGGCCTACCTGAACCAGCTGGTTGCTTGGGGATACACCGCATCCGAAACTGAGCAGATCATCATCGACAGCGGCAAACCCGCCGAGGCCGAACCGGCTGAATAGAACCCCTTGCCGGGCGGAACCACCACCGCCCGGCAAGGCCCCCAGCCAATCACCACAGGAAGGCCAGGAACCTTCCAGAAGTCGGGCGGTCCGCCGCCCAGGGCGAACCACAGCAACCACTCATCAGCGGCGGACCGCCGTTTTCCGCGCCACCCAGGAACAAAGCAAGAGCCGCGCTGCAGCAATGGAGCTGCAAGCCAGCGGCCACCACTTCAGCTAGACTGACCACAGATTTCTTTGCAGAGAAACCCGAAAGGAGTCGGCACATGCCGGCTCCTTTCCGGGTTAACCGGGAACTTGAGTCCTCACGACGATTCAGCCCGGGACGTTACGTGGATCGTTGCCATAACTGTTCTTGGAACCGATCTGACCGTCCTGGTTCTTAATGACGTGCTCCACCTTGTCAGCCTGGGCCGCTTCCCGGCCCGCAGCCACCGCTTCGTCCTTCGTGCCGTAGCCGGCACCAAAAGCGCGGCCGGTACCCTCGCGCTTGTTCTTCCACTGGCCATCTTCGTAGTACGTCTCGACGTCGCCCTGAGCCACTGCACACTCCCTCTACCGTTCGATTTCCGGACATCTGCCGCGCGACCGCGGATAGCGAAAAACCCCGCAGCACTGGGAGCAAGCGGGGCCTTCCTAACCCCTCCGCAGAATGGGGGACCGGCGGAGAAGCTGACACCAACCTAATAGCAAGCATGCTTACCTTTCAAGCTCGGCACGCCGCCCGCCGGTCACGGCGGAGTGTCCCGTTATCCTCCTGCTGCCGGGCGCGGGGTGTCCCAGCCCCGTATCTCATCCAAGGCTTCCTTCAAAGTGGGGGAGAGGGTGCCGTTCCCGAACTCCTGCCGCCGGCGGACAAGCCAGGTGTATAGGGTCCGTTCCCGCCGTGAGGAGGCCTTGCTGCGTGGCAGCCGTTGTTCTGCCCGGTAGAGGGCCAGGACATCGTGAAGGTTCTGCCGGCTGCGGATCTCCAGCCTGGGTGCGGGAGCCCGCGCGGCTCGATGGTCATCCCTCAAGGACGGTTCGGCGCGGGCAGCGATCTGCAGGTGGTACCGGATGGTTGTCTGCGCGGCCCCGCACAGGGCCGAGATCCTGCCCGTGGTCAGACCCTGCCGGTACATCTGCACCCACTCCGGATACGGCGCCGAACGCTTCGCCCTGCCATGCCCCCTCAAGCCCTTCCGCCGTTATGGATCTTCCCGCCTCACCGTAGGTTACCGACCCCTATGCCCGGAGAGCGTGTGATGAGCCGTACCGGGTCAGGCAGAATGGGCTCATGTGCGGCCGATACGTGATGTCCAAAGCCACCGGTGACCTGCTCAGCGCCTTCGAAGCCAAGGAAGTTGAAGGGACCCCGCCGCCTCCGAGCTGGAACGTCGCCCCAACCCAGGCCGTTCCCATCGTGGCCGAACGCCTCGACGAGGGCGCGATCGACCGGCACCTCCTCGTCGCCCACTGGGGTCTCGTGCCGTCCTGGGCCAAAGACATCAAGATCGGCAACAAGCTCATCAACGCCCGCAGCGAATCGATCCTCGAAAAACCCTCGTTCCGGAAAGCGGCGGTCAAGCGCCGCTGCCTGGTCCCGGCCGAAGGGTATTACGAGTGGCAGAAGACCGAGGACGGGAAGAAGATCCCGAACTATCTCTACTCGGAGCAGGAGGACCTGCTGGCCTTCGCCGGCCTGTATGAATGGTGGGCCGACCCGACCGTCCCCGAAGACGACCCGGGTCGCTGGCTGCTCAGCTGCACCGTGCTGACCACATCGACCCAGGACACCCTGGGCCACATCCACGAACGGTCCCCCGTCATCATCCCGCGCGACCGGCTCACCGAATGGCTCGACCCCGACCTGACCGACAAGAACGACGTCCAGCACCTCCTCGACACCCTGCCCGACCCGGTCCTCACCCCACGGATCGTCAGCACACGGGTCAACAGCGTCCGCAACAACGGCCCGGAACTCATCGAACCCGCCGAATAGACAACTCCCGTCGAAAAGCCGCTCCCGTACAGGCCGCTCCCGTACAGGCCGCTGAAGCGGGGCAGCGGAGGCGGCATGATGCGCCGCGGGTGGGTTTCCCATGGTCCGACACCAGGCCTGCCGGCTCACCGTTCGGCGCCGGTTGGGTCTCGTCCAGCAGGGACGACATTCATTCGCCGTGGCACATGGACCCTGATGGGTATGTCACCGGGGGAAGGTCCAGCGATTGCAGGCGCAGGGAGTCCCATGGTGGGGAACCGGCGGGATGACCACGTGACCAGCGGCGCAGCACAGCCTCCGCGAGGAGCCGTTTGAATGGCTGAGCTGCTCGTCTGATCGAGCCCGGAGAGTTTAGAGGCTTGACTCTCCGCTTGATCCTGAGGGGGTGTACCACTCCCACACGCCGTCTTCAGTGATGCTGCCTCCCATCGCTCCGAACATCCAGGGAGTGATGCCCGTCGGATCACCGCCAACGCTGACAAACATGTCCGCTTCTTACGGGCGAGGCTGAGGTGAGCGGGCAGATACAGGCCCAGTCCCAGGGCACATCCGAGCACGAAAAAGAGGATGGAGAGCATGCCGATTGGATGACGGTCAGTCAGGAAGACGTACCGAGGGCAGCCCCCGCCCCAAACATGAGGGCCCAGAGCACGGTCCAGAATCCAGCCCAGAACCGGAGGCCAGGTTTGCTGGGACGCTGGTTGGGATCGTTGTTGCGCTGCACACCGGAAGGCTTCCCCATGGAACCCGAGTCGTAAGTCCGCTTCACAGAAGCAGTCTAAGCGGGCCGATCTTAACCTTGACCTCCAGGGAGGTCCGGATCACCGAAATGGACCGAGAATGTAAGTAGAAAATCCCTAGAGTAAAGGGTAAAACAGCTATTCATTCAGTTGAATGGTTGGTAGAATTGAGGTAGCAGGTCAGCCAGACGAACGAACTCTTTTGATACGAAACCAGGTACTGAAAATGACTGCTTCACCCACCGCTTACACGGTTTACACCAAGCCCGACTGCCCTAATTGCGAGAAGACGAAGGACTACTTCGACGCCAAGGGCATCACCTACACGGCCGTGGACATCACCGAAGTGCCGGCAGCGCTGGAGTACATCACCGCCGAGCTCGGCTACTCCCAGGCGCCTGTCGTCGTGAACAACGGCGATGACCAGGACCGCTGGTCGGGTCTGCGCCGGGACAAGCTGGTCCAGGCCCACATCAACCACCGTGCCGCATGAGCGCCCCGGCCCACGGCGCGGGGGACAGGTTCCAGCTCAGCGCACGGCAGTTCACTGATGCCGACTGGTTCGGCTTGGCAGCGAACGAGGAAGGCACCATTAACGTCCCCTTCGAGGACCCTTACCAGGGGTTCACGGACCCCCACGGCCCCGATGGCGCGGCTGCCCGTGACATCCCGAGCACTTCATGGAAAGGCGCGACCATTATGTCCGGAGAAACCACTATCACCGTCATAGGGAACCTCACCGGCGATCCCGAGCTGCGGTTCACCCCGTCCGGGTCAGCGGTTGCGAACTTCACCATCGCTTCCACGCCCAGGACGTTCGACCGCCAGTCCAGCGAGTGGAAAGACGGCGAGACACTTTTCCTTCGTGCCAGTGTTTGGAGGGAAGCGGCGGAGAATGTTGCCGGGTCCCTGACCAAGGGCATGCGTGTCATCATTACCGGCCGGCTGAAGTCCCGCTCCTACGAAACCAAGGAAGGCGAGAAGCGGACCGTGATCGAACTCGAAGTCGATGAGATCGGCCCCTCGCTCCGATACGCGAACGCCAAGGTTAACCGCACCCCGCGGAACGCCCCGGCCGGGCAGAGGAATGGCTTCCAGGGCAGCGGAAACGTTCAGCCACAGTCCGGCCAGCAGGAGGATCCCTGGGCCGTGCCGGCCAACAGCAGCACCGACGGAGGAAGGGGTAACGGGCCTGACTCCGAACCGCCTTTCTAAGGCAATGCAACTGTCGGGGTCAGCGGATACGCTGGCCCCGACAGGCACCACCGCAAAACGCCGGCCCCGAGTAAAGGACACCCACGATGACGCACGCAGATGATCTTCGCTCCTGGGCGCGAGGGATGTACGGCACCGAAGCGGCAACCGAGCTTCTGCTCAGGGCTTTCGGTGGGAAGTTCGCGGCTCCCAGCAATCCATGGATCCACACGAGTACCGAACCGGAGGGGCCCGGCCAGGTGAAGGCTTGGATCGACTTCGAGGCTATCCCTGAAGAGGCGGGTCTGCTCTCGGGCGGAGAGCGACGATTCCTCTTGCTGGCTGCGTCGCTTGCGGAGAACGTTCCCGTCGTTTTGGGTGATGTCGTGTCGGGGCTGGACCGGGAGAACTTGGATTTGGTGCTGGCCGCTATCGCGCACGCCGGCGGCAGCCACCAGCACTCTGATGTCCGGTTCAATGGAGACGGGACAATGTCCCTGGGGAAGGGCTATCTGGACAGTCTGCATCCGTGGCCGCGGGCGTTGCGTGCCGTCTAATCGGGATCCATGGTGATGGCGAAACCGAAGCGGTTTCCGGCGTTCACGCCGTACTACACAGAGGACCAGGCCGGGCAGGTCCGTGCCGCCTTCAAGGCCGCTGGTCTGGATGAGGGTGACGCGAGCGTGTCGGACCTCATCGTGAGGGCGACGATGCGTGAGGTGAAGCGGATGCAGCGCAAGTACAACGGCGGCAAACCCTGGCCGCCGGTGCAGGCTGGGGAACTGCGTCGGGGGCAGAGAACGATGGATGAAATGCAGCACCGAAACGAGGACACGTAGGCGATGGCTCGCTGGACTGAAGAACTGAACAAGACCGAGGTCCGTACGTCCCTGCCGTTCCCCAGGATGCTGACCATTGATCAAGTGCAGGAGATTCTGAACCTTGGCAAACCGATGGTGTACGCGCTGTTGCGTAGCGGTGAGTTGAGGGGCGCACAGTTTGGGCCCCGTGCCATCTGGCGGATCCGGGAAGAGGACTTGGAGGCGTTCATTGATGCCGCGTATGCGAAGACGGCGGAGCGTATCACCCGCGGGCAGCTCGACGACGTTATTGCATCTGTTGAGGACTGACAACGCCATCCCTTAGCCCGGATAGGCCGGCGCCCGTGATGGGTGCCGGCCTACCGCTCTTTGTGCTTTGGCTCAATTTTTCAGTGGGCGCACATGCTGGTGGTTGTTGGTCGTGCCCGGTGAAGACGCAGGCAGGATTTCATGCGGCTGTCGTATTGGGTTATGCCCAGGACTGGTCTCGGGAAATGCAGTCCGACCCGACTCCTGCGATCTGGATGGAGGAGATGTCGTTCTTGGCGTTGAACGAGGCCAGGTTGTAGCGGGTACCGGGGAACAGACCGCCACCGCCGACCATGCTGCGGGCGTCACAGTTGGGTTCGGTGTAGAGGTAGAGGGTGTGGCCGCTGTTGTTGATGACTGAGGCTGCGTTGTTGTTGACTTGGACGCCCCATCCGCTCCGCCCGGCCGGGCCGTCGGTGAACAGTTCGTTGCCCATGCCGGCGTCGCTGTAGGCGTAGTCAGCCCGTGCGCTTTGGAAGTCGGAATTGAAGTAGAAACACACCCGTCCTGACGGGCACGCTGTTCCCGAGCCTGACGCGTTGGCCCCGGGCGCTCCGGCAAGAAATGCGGTGGCACCCAAAGCCAGTACGGCAACGGCAGTAGCTGCTTTATGCATCGGTAATTTCATGAAGTCTCCCCAGTCATTTTTGTTCTCGGACTCATCGTCCGGGCGCCCTGTGGGGCACCCTTATTCATTCTCAGGTAGGGGCCTCTCGTAGGGCTATGGGGACACCTGCCCTAGCCTTCCCTGGGACCGGTTTCGCGCAGCCCGTTTCCCTTGAAATTCCAGGAGCGAGGAACTTTGTGCAGACACTGTCTGCACAAATTCCACAGGACCCCAGACTGCGACGCACGCCGTACCGCTGTACGTCGGCCAGGAACACCTTCTCTTCCAGAGCGCGGACTCCCGGGGCGGCTTGTGAGATTGATTCCTTACCGCGTCCGGGGATGCTCGGCGTGGAAGCGCCAGTGTCGTCTGGGACTGTTATATGCAGCTGGTCCGAGACTGGCTGTCAGGCTGGTGCTGTGACTTCGGACGGACGTGGCCCTTGTGTCGTTTTGCCCTTGGGATTATCTAAGGTGCGCTTGCAGGGATCTGCCCGCTCATCGGGAGTCCAGCATCGGTTCTGTCTACTGCGATGGCTTGATTAGAAGCCTGCCCAGCCTCATAAGTTGTGGCCCATCCCAGACTTGCCTCGCCGTATTCCGCCGACACCCGCACTGATCCGAAGGAACTGCAGGAGGTACAAATGGCCGTAGTGGCGCAGGCTTACGACTTTGTTGTTGGCATCGATACACACTCGAAAACTCATACCTTGGCAATCATCTCCGCGGTAACCGGAGCCGAGATTGCGAACGAAACTTTCCCGTCAACAAGTACTGGGATGAGCCGGGCGCTCCGCTGGATTTCCCGTCGCAGCACCGGGGATAAGTCAGGGGTACTGCTCTCCATGGAAGGAACCGGATCATACGGTGCCAAACTTCGGCAGCTGGCAACGGAGTCGGGCTTCCGAGTAGTTGAAGCACCGTTTCCTGAGCGTCGAATTGGGCGAAAACGGGGTAAGTCAGACAGTATCGACGCAGCTCGGGCGGACAGGGCCGTCCTCGGAATCGAGACGAATGAGCTTCGAGAACCGCGTGCCGGCCAGCACCATACGGCGCTGCGCGTCCTTACCGTTGCTAGGACTTCAATGGTTCGCGAACGCACGGCGGCGATCAATTCGTTGATCGCGCTGCTGCGCGTCGTTGACCTGGGAATCGATCTTCGTAAGTCTTTGACCTCAAAAACAATCGGAACCATCGCGGCGTGGAGGATGCGGGATGAAGGTGTCGGTACCCGGGTAAGTCGTTCGGAGGCTACCCGGTTGGCTAAACAAATCCTCGCGCTTGAAGATCAGCTCGAGCAGAACCGGGCTGATATGGCCCTGTTGGTCCAGCAGACCAATCAAGCGCTCCTGGACATGCCAGGTGTGGGACCGATCAGTGCCGCAGCAATTCTTACCGCTTGGTCTCATCCGGGCCGCGTTCGTTCGGAGGCAGCCTTGGCAGCGCTTGCCGGCACATGCCCAATTCCAGCTTCGTCCGGGGGAACGACCAGATACAGGCTCAATCGCGGCGGGGATCGTCACTTGAACAAGGCGATCCACACGATCGCCGTCGTAAGAATGCGCTGGCACCAGGAGACCAGGGAATATGTAGTCCGCCGGACGCGTGAAGGACGAAACAAGAAGGAAATCATCCGCAGTCTGAAGCGCTACATCACGCGACAGATCTTTCGAACCCTCGGTACGGCTCACGAGGTCAGTCACGCGATCTCGAGGCATGCTTATTAGAGCTCTGCGATTCGAGACTGGGCAGCTCGTCAGGGAGTCTTCATATCCGACTTACCGTCGCAGGCCAACCGTGCATCCATCACAATGATGTGGACCAAACGACCAGCACTCCACTTAGGGCGCACAGCCCAAAGATGGACAGCAGGGGCGTGCCCGACAGTTTGTACCCTGGGTCCTGACCCCACTGTCCGAGGCTCCGGAAAATTATGAGCAGGATGCCTGCCATACAAAGGAGCCCCGCCGTCAGCGCTAGGAGAGAAGGAAGACTCCTGTCTCCCACAGCGACCAACACAACCACCACGAGGCCTAACAGGCCGCAGCCCCCGAGCATGGCGATCCTGAGCGCTCTGGCTACACCCACACGAGCCGGTTTCATAGGGTCCGTTGAAGACGTCGTCATGGGCTGAGCCTAACCGCCGCAGTCCCGAGATAACTACCGGCGTCCCCAACCGGACAGGACGGGCTTGACGTATATAGAAGCATCCCTGCTGAAGAAACCTGTCCACCCCTTCAGGTGCTACGGCAGTGGCGGTGTTGGACCATGGGGAAGGCTGCCGTTGGGTGCGTTCCGGCTGCCCAGGCTGTGCACAATCGCCGGTCCCGGCGGTGAGATTAGAACGCGTGCTGATCTGGCGCTTGTGTGCAGCCGGTTGAGTGGGTCCCGTCGTGCACATGGGTGCGGGAAAAGCCCGAAGGATGTAGCTTTTGCCGTGCCTATGTGCGCGAGGGGTTAGTTCACTTGGGCGCCGTTTGAGTGGGACGGGCTGGGTGTCTCGGGGGTCCTGACCTGGGCCTTGCGCCGGCGACCGGCTGCGGCTGGTTCCAGGCCAAGCTTCTTTAGTTCGTCGGGGCTCCAGCCGTCGCGGGTGGCTTTGACGTAGGCGCGCTTGTCATGGCGTTCGGCGGCGGCAAGCTGCTCCTTCAGATCGGTTACGCGCTGGCGCGCCTGGACGAGTTCTTCGACGGATTTAATGCGCGAGTTGAGCAGTTCCCGTGCCTGATTTTTCGTGGCTTCAATGTTGAGTGCTGGCATGTCCGTTCCTGGTCCTTTTCGGGTGTTCGGTTAGCGGTCTAATGTGTGGGCTGCGGTGATGTCGGACGCGGCCCTTGCTGGTGTCGCCGCGACAGCTGGAGCCGAGGTCTTGAGGGCTTCGGCGGCGTGCGAGGGGAACGAGAGGTGCGCTGTCTTCATTGCCTGTTGGTGTTCCGGGGGGAGTTGTTTGGGCCTGCCAGCGCGGTCGTATTCGGCGAGGACTTCCGGGATGGACGTCCGCTGGTAGGCGCGCAGCAGGTCTGACTGCGCGGGGATCTCCTGAGCGACCAAGTGGGCGATGTCATCGACGTAGGACTGCAGTGTCGGCGGGACTACATCGCGCACTGATTCGGCGACCCTGGGGAGGATTGCTTCCTGGTCGGGTGTGAGTGACCGGGTCTTGCTGTAGGACAGATAGATTCTTGGCGGCAGCGGAGGCACCCCGCCGTAAGAGGATCGGGATGTCTCGGGTGTCGGGCTTTGTTCACGGTCGGTGAGCGGCGCTGGAAGAGGAACGTATGCGGTAATTCTTTCGCCACTGAGCCGGATGAGCGCGCGGGATCCGGTGGCGTTTGAGAGGTGGTTGTTGGCAACCTTGTCGATGCAGCGTTCAACTCGTTCAAGCTGCTCGTCGGCCCATTCCCGAGACCACTCGTCGTCCCACGATTCGGGTTGTACCTGGCCTTGTTTGACGACCGGCTGTCCAGTGGCCGCTTCAACCAGGTGTTCGCGCGGCGCCGGTGCGTCGACGGGAAGATCGATTCGAATGATCCCGCCCCAGAAACCATCGGGATCGGGTTCGTAGGTGAGGCTGCCAGTCTGTAGCCGATTGCCGGAAGTTTCATGTGGACGCATTGTCTCCCCCTGAGAAATGGTGTCGTTCCGTACCCATACTCTAACCCGACGGCGTCCCCCATTTCGGCTCAACACGCCGGTGGGTAGCTTTCCCGAAGACGCGGAGCAAGCTATACATTTACACGGGTGTAAATGGCGTGTCGCTCACGGCCCTATGGTTGTTTGCTTGGCACACTGACTGTGTGGTCCCCGATTTCGGGGTCGCTGCGCTGGGCTGTTTGAAGGGATGGGGGGAGTGCGTGTCTGAAGAAAGCGTGCCGCGTTCCCGACTTTCGAAGCGACGGCGGGCGAATTCTCCGGCGGGGACGAAGAAGCGCCGCGATGTGTGGGTGACCGCGGAGGAGGAAGCCGCGCTGGTCGCGAAGGCTGCCCGGCAGAAGGTAACGGTCCCGAACCTGCTGCTCACGGCTGCGTTGTCGGAAGGCTCGGAGACTCCGACGGAGCGCCGGGCGGCGATGGCTGAGCTGATGGCGATTCATACGCTGTTGGCCAGGGTATCGAACAACGTGAACCAGATCGCCCGGCACGCAAATGCCGGCGACAAGTTCCCCCAGGACGCCACAGCAGCGCTGGCGTATGTGCGCGAGGTCGCGGTGCGGATTGACCGGACGATCGAGGGGCTGATGTAGGGATGATTCCGAATATCACCCGCGGCTCCCGGATGTCCGGGCTCATGCTGTATCTGGCCTCGACCGATGCTGATAGGACGAAGAACGCGCACACCGACCCGCACCTGGTGGCCGGGGACGCGGCCATCATGGCCTGGTACGACGACGGCGTCTTGGATAGGGACGATGCGATCGCGATCGGGAAGCATTTGGACCAGCCCCGCAAGGCTTTTGGTGTCGAAGTCTTACAGAAGGATTTTCGCTGGGACCCGGTGAAGAAGGAACGCGTTCCGAACGGGCACAAGCACGCTGACGTGTGGCACTGCTCGTTGAGTCTCCGCGCCGAAGAGGGTGCACTGACGGATCAGCAGTGGGGTGACATCGCGAACGACTTCGTCGACGCGATGGGGTTCACCGAGGCCAGCGGCAAAGCCCAGTGCCGGTGGGCCGCGATCAACCACGGCACCAGTGAGAACGGCAACCACCACATCCACATCGCCGTGTCCCTCGTCCGCGAGGACGGGACCAAGGCATCCACCCATGGCGACTATAAACGCGCCCAGCAGACCTGCCGCGAACTGGAGACCAAGTACGGCCTCGAGGAACTCTCCAGCGTGCACGCGACCCGCGGTTACGACCGGGCCGAGAAGGCCACCGCCATCCGCGACCAGCGCGAAATGCACCGGGCCTCCATCTCCCGTAAGGTCAGGGCCTGCGCCACGGCCTCGGCCACCGAAGCGGAGTTCGTCCGCCGCGCCAGGGACACCGGGCTCCTGATCCGCCCAAGATATGCGAAGAACACCACCGATGTGATCGTCGGCTACGCGGCAGCGGAGCGCCCGGCCGCGGGACAGAAGCCCGTGTGGTTCGGCGGCAGTTCCCTCGCCACCGACCTTGGCCTCGGCCAGCTCCGGCAGCACTGGGCGGACACCCCCCAGGGAGCGACCGAGGCCGCAGCTGAATGGAACAGCGCCGCCCGGAACAAGCGCAAGGTCCACAAGGCCGGCCCCGAGACGGTGACACCGTCAGCGGATCTGTGGGTGGAGTACACCCGCAATGCCACCGCTTTGGCTGACGAGCTGCGCAGCGTTCCGCGTGATGACCACGCGACCTGGGCGAAGGCAGCGCGTGAGGTTTCCGGTGCCTTCGCAGCCTGGTCACACCAGCTCGAGGCGACGCCCGGGCCGCTTGCCGCTACGGCCGCGGAACTGGCCCGCACCGCCCAGCTCCGGGATCCACGGCAGCACGGCAAGCCCGTCGCCCTGCCGTCCATTGCCGGTGCGGCCATGTTGTTCATGGCGGCATCGAGCACGAACAAAACGGCAGCTCAGACAGCGCTCATGGTGCAGCTGATCAACACCGCCTTCGCGGTGTACGAAATGCACTCCCAGTCCGGCCGTACCCGGGAGGCCCAACGCATCCGGGCCGTCGTCGAAAATCAGCTCGCCCCGTTCACCGCGACGATGCCCAAAGCCGTCTTTGTGGGCGCAGAGCAACAGCAGACCGAAATGGCCGCGGCGCGGCCGCGGGCCGTTGATATCGCCCGCCGCGGCATGGCCCCCATCCGTCCCGGGTCGGCAGTCCCCACGACACCGACACCGGCGACACCGGCGACACCGGCCAAGACCTACCAGCCCAGCCGCGACACCGGCCCGGGACTCGACCGATAAGAATCACACCACCAGTGCAAGGGGAACACCATGAGTGAATCAGACGGCATCGACGACTTTTTCGACAACGGCATGCGCCAATCCCTGATGGTTGCCTCACGCATCGCCGAAACGCTGGCCCGCCGCCGTCAGGAAGCCCTCCGACAGCAGGAACATCTGGACACCCAAGCGGCGCACGAAGCCCAGGCACGCATTACGGCTGAACGCAGCTCAGCCCTCGCCGTCCTCGCACCCGTACAGAGGGATGAGTGGTGGGACAAGGCACAGCCGGCCGACATCGCCACAGCGCATGCCATCGCTGAAGGCTGGAAAGACCATGACCCCGCGGCCCTCGAAGCCTCCGCGAAGATCCGCGAGGAAGTCCTTGCCCGGTACGGCATCGACACCCACGACGTCGGCACGGACACTGCCTACCTTGAATCGGGAATCGCGACAATCACCACCGAAAAGGCCCGTCTGGACGAACTGGCCCGCAGCCAGGACGAAGCACGGAAAGCCGCTGCCGAACACGAGAAAGCCATGCAGCTGATCGCAGCGTCGCAGGCAGAGGAGCGTCGAGCCCAGTCGACGAGGCTGGCACCCGAAATGGAGCGCCACCAGATACCCGTCGAATACCTCGCCAACCCCGAACTGGCACAAGCCCTGCAGCGTGCCCACAACGCGAAAACACCCAAAGCGGTTGCAGCTGCAGACGATGACATCAAAGAGCGGCTGTTCCTCATCGGCAAGGACGGCGTCAACGGACCCGACATCGACCAGCTGCGCAAGGAAACCACCGCTAACATCAACGGCGCCGGCGACGCTCACTTCCACGACCCCATGTTCGTGAAAGCAGCCAAGGAGATGCACGAAGCCAAACTCTTTGCCGAGGCCGGCTTCACAGGCTCTCATGTGGCATCGGTGGAACAACGGTTTGAACGGGCTGAGAAGGAACTCTTCGTCCGCCTTGAAGGCGTCGGCCGTGAGATCGAGAACCGCGTCACCGGCGACGACAGCCGCCAGCTAAAACATCAGGGACTCACAGCAGAAACCGCGTCCGCCTCCGGTTACGGATCAGCCGCACACAACGCAAAATTCGCAGAATCCCTCGAGGGCACCGGCGCCAACGAGGCCCAAGTCCGCGGACGGCTCACGGCCGCACGCAGCGAAGGCACCCACCCCAGCTCAGCGGTTACCCCGGGCAAGGGTGCAACCAAAGCCAGAAAGTCCCACCCAGGGGCCACAGTTGGGGCAGAACGCAGCAAGAACGGGCTGAGCCGATAGAAGGGAAAGGGGGACGGGAAAATCCGTGCCTATCTTCCGCTTCCTGCTCTGGCATCACCGGGGAAGAACCCGATCTGCACGACGCTTAGCGCCTTTTGAGGAAGGGATCATATGACGCAGGAGCCTGACGCGGCTGATGGTGAGCAGGGCGCCGACCTGGTGAGAGATGTCATTGCCGAGGCCTTGGCGTTGTTGGCTGAGCTGGACAACACACCCCTGACCCAGATGACCCCGTTGTTTTACCAACACAGCTTTGAAGAATTACGTATCGTCACGGGCGACCTGCTCCGGGTCCTGGGCACGACCCGGACGCGTAAGGCAGCTCGGTCCGGGCGACCAGCTGAAATAGTCCAAAGCGCTTGGACTATTTCAGCCTGACGAGGCAGCCCGATGGGCGGGGAACGTACCGTGCAGAGGATTCTTCCTCGGGATGGGTGGCTGGAAGGAACCCGCCAGCCAGTCCGCGGAGCCGCCAGTGCCGGCAGGAGGCAGGCGCGTAATGCGCCGATCCGGTGTCCGATAACGCACAGGTAGGCCAAGCCCCGCAATTGTCCAGACACCGTCTGGACAATTGCGGGAGGGCGGTCAGTGCCTCCGGCTACTGTGGAAGCCATGACGCAGCTCGAACCCGAACTCCCTGGAGACTACGCGGCCGCTTTGGCGGCCCTGAAAGGCCTCGTACGGGAAGCACAGCACCGAGCTCACCGCGTGGTTAACGCAGCCATGATCGAGCTCTACTGGAACATCGGGCGCACAATTCTGGACAGACAGCAGAACGAGCCGTGGGGGAGCAAGGTCCTCGAACGGCTCGCGCGCGACCTGCGGGCCGAGTTTCCCCACATGAAAGGCTTTTCCCGCACCAACGTTTACAACATGCGCGCCTTCGCCGCCGCCTGGGACGGCCCTGAACCAATTGTCCAGACACCGTCTGGACAATTGAGCTGGAGCCACAACGTTGCACTCCTGAACAAGCTCCCAGAGCACGAACTCCGACGATGGTATGCCTCTAAAGCCGTAGAGCACGGCTGGTCGGTGGCCGTCCTGGAACACCAAATTCTTACCAAACTCCACCTCCGCACAGGCGCAGCACTGAACAACCTCGAGGCGAGACTGCCAGGGGAGGGAACCGCCTTGGCACGGGAAGTGGCCAAAGACCCACTGGTGCTTGACTTCTTAGGGCTCACTGAAGAGGCCGAGGAACTCGCCATTGAGGAAGCCATGACGCTGCGCATGTCCCAAACACTGGCAGAGTTCGGTAAGGGCTTTGCCTTCTACGGCCGGCAGTACCACCTGGATGTAGAAGAGGGGTTCTACATCGACCTACTCCTGGTGCACGTACCCAGCAACAGGTTCGTCGTCGTTGAACTGAAAGCAGGCAAATTCAAGCCGGAACATTTGGGTCAACTCAACTTCTACGTATCCGCCGTCAACGACCTCGTGAAGTTTCCTGGCATGGCGCCCACCGTAGGCATCCTGGTCTGCGGATCCAAACACGAGCCTACGGTCCGCTACGCGCTGGACGGATCCTCACAGCCCATTGCCGTCACCTCATATACCTATGACACTTTGCCCCCGGAAGAACGAGAAGCGCTCCCCTCACCAGAAGCAATCACAGCCGCCCTCGATCAACATGCCAGCGAAGAGCCACCCAACGGTGACTGACCTTCAGCCGCGGCGGCCGGATATGTCAGGGCTTCCGGAGCAGCCAAATCGGCCACCTATGGATGTCCGGTTGAAACCTAAGACCCACTCACCTGCATGTAAGAAATCGTCCTTTCGGACCCTGCCCTGACGGTCCTGCCGGGATCAACTGACGTCAGGTTGGGGTGTAGGTCAGCCATACGCCGCTGTAGTGCTGCCGCCCTCACCATCGAATGCTCAGCCGCGAAACGCCGGAGGCATCACATCAAAGCGGGACGGGTAGATTCTGAAACCCCGGCTTAACAGGTGGGCTGGCGGGAGCTACATCGAATCGCTGTTTCCCCACGGAGAGGCCGCACTGCAGGAGTTGCGCTAACTGTCTTCGTCATACCAGCCAGCCCATGCTGACGATGTCAACGTGACCCTACTGCGTGAGAGTTCCTTCTCCCAAGCCGCGAAGTCCAAAGTCTGCTGATCGAACAAGAGGGCAAGGTATTTTGGTAGGTCCAAGATGGCTTACTTCCTTTCAAGTTATGGGCCCTACGCATAGCGGCGTCGGACGTAACCGGCGGTGCGGTCATTGAGAACAGTCGAAAAGGTCCAAAGAATCTGGACGAATGATTCCGCATGGGGCAGGCGACCCGTGGCTCCTCCGAGGGTAAGTACTGGTACCGGGCCTGGCAGGCCGGCCCATGGTTAAAAGCGGATTACAGCCCGTCCACGAATTTCCCTGCTCATGAGCAGGTGGAGTGCGTCTGCTGTCTGTTCGAACGGGAACTCGGTGAAATCGACGCGGATAGTTCCATCGGCGATCTTGGGTAACAGCTGCGCTATGACTTCCTTGGCGCGTGCTTGCTTGCTTATCAGACTCAGGGGCACGATGCTGACGTCAGTGAGTAACCAGTTTGGTAGATCGATAGTGAATTTCGCGCCGGCTGTGTATCCCACGCAAATTGCCCTTCCTCCTGTCCTTACCCATTTGATTCGTTGGCTTAGGTTGGAGCCGCCGATAGTGTCTAAGAGCAGGTCGGCCGGTCGTTCGGCTGCGAGAAGGGCGGACGCTGCCGCATCATCTGCTGTTATCCCACGTACGCCGTCGGGCAGGTGCGCCAGACGTGAGGACCGTGAGACGAGTGCGATCACGTTTGCGCCCGCTTGAAGCGCGAGTTGGACGGCCATTGAGCCCACGGCTCCGGTAGCGCCAGAAATGATGACGGTCTGGCCGTTTTTGAGGCTTCCGAGGTCGTGCAGGGCGATGTAAGCAGTTGCAGTCGGGACAAAGAAGGTCGCCGCGACGCTCGGATTTACACGAATTCTGAGTGGAGTCAGCGCAGCGTCAGGAACAGCGGCCCGTTCGCGCCAGGTGCCGTTACGGTCCACGCCTATCGTTCCGTCCCGGAGAATTACTTGAGTCCCGGGCTCGAACGTGTCCGATTCAAGCACAGTCCCTGATCCCTCCACGCCTGGGACATAGGGCAGTGGCGGCTGCAGGGTGAACTCGCCGGTTGCCACGGTGATGTCAAGGTGGCCTACCGCTGCAGCATCAATTTGGACGAGAGTCTCGCCGGGAAGACGGTGCGGTTCGACAACATCGCTAATGAGGGGGGGAGTGTTCCACTCGTGAATCAGGGCGGCGCGCATGGAAATGCCTCTCACGCTAGGAGTAAGGGTTCTCATAGCCTGCATCGTCCGACTGAAGGATTGGGCGCCTCGGTTCGTTGAGCGGACCCGCCATCTCCGGGTGACTGCCACCAGCCGCCTCTGAGTGGTTATCCCCGTCACAAAAGGCTCCGGCCCAGCTGTTTGGTCCGCTCAGCGAACCTGTGTGTTGAGTTCAACAGGGATCGAGGAGGACCTTGATTCCTATGCCCCGCTCAGGTCAGCGCTGGGCTGGCCCAGACAAAGGAATTGAACCCATGCAGACACGTCATCGTTGGGTGCTAAAGATGCTCTTTGGTGCTCTTGCCATATTTTTGCTTGCCGGGTGCGCCAGTGGTGCGGATGGGGCTAGCTCTGGCACATCCGGCTCGACCAACCAAATTACTATCGGCGTAGGTGCCGATGCCACTTATGGGCAGTTTTTTGTAGCGGACGCCCAGGGGCTCTTCAAGAAGGCCGGCCTGAACGTCAAGATCAGGAAATTCGCCGCTGGCGGCGACGCGATCCAAGCAATTGCCGGCAAAGAGGTCCAGCTCGCGGGCTCCAGTCCGACGACGCTTCTTTCGGTTGCAGCGGAAAACCCGGATCTGCGCGCCCCATTTGTTTACTTGGATTCAGGTTCCTACACGAAGGTAGTCGCACGGCCGGCCATCAAAGCGGCCGCTGACATCAAGACCTTCGGCGTAGTTCCAGGGTTGAGTACTTTTCTCGCCCACGCTTATCTGCAATCTGAAGGCATCGATCCCGCGAATATTAAGTTCGTTTCCAGCGACCCGGCGACCCTTCCCAGCCTCGCCCAGAAAGGCGATGTGGACGCGTTCGTGCTTTGGGAGCCCTGGCCTAGCCGAGGAGTCGCGATGGGGCTGACAGTCCTGAAGGACAGCGGATCCTTTGGTCAGCCGATCATGCAGGTCATGGCAGGCAGCCAGGGGTGGATTGACCAGAATGCAACCGAAGTGGTAACGATCGCGAAGGTCCTGCAACAGGCTTCGGACTTCATTCGGAGCGAACCTGAAAAGGCCTCTGCTGCTATTGCTAAAGCGACCGGGGGCGATAAAAACCAGAGCGAAAAGGATATGGCGATTGTGAACTATGGCGCCCGAGCTTACAAAGAATCAGATTACAGCGCCGTAGCACAGCAGGCCGACTTCTTCGTCAAGGCCGGAACCTTGAAACAAGCACCAGCCTTGAAGACAATCTTCATCCCGTCCTGGTATTCGGAAAATGTGAAGTGATTGAGGTCAGTATGATGCCCGAAACAGAAACCCTTCCGACGAAGGCAGGAGCGGCCCTTGCCGCCGAAGGAGTCCAACTAGGCTTCGGAAACTTCATGGTGGTTGATGGCGTTGATTTTGCCGCGGCGCCCGGCGAGTTTATCTGCCTTCTCGGTCCAAGTGGGTGTGGGAAGTCGACGCTCATTACCGCTGTGGCCGGTTTTGACAAGATCAAGGGTGGTTCCCTCCTCATTGACGGCCAACCGGTTAATGGACCGAGCCCGGAAACGGGCATGGTCTTTCAGGGGACCGAGGCGCTATTCGACTGGCTCACCATCCGGCAGAATGTCGAGTACGGCGCCAAGATGCGGGGCGTGGCTTCTTCGGAACGGCGTCGAATATCAGAGCGGCACCTTGAGTTGGTGGGTTTGACGGGAGCCTCGGATAAATTTCCTTCGCAGCTTTCCGGAGGGATGCGCCAAAGAGCGCAGATCGCCCGGGTCCTCGCCAACGAACCACGAGTGGTCCTAATGGACGAACCTTTCGGCGCGTTGGACGCCCAAACGCGTCACATTATGCAGACCGAATTGGATCGGATATGGCAGCAAAGCGGTTGCACCATAGTTTTCGTCACGCACGATATTGACGAGGCAATTTTACTCGCCGACCGGATCCTGGTTATGTCTGCGGGACCGAAAGCGAAAATCAAGTCCAGCTATGAGGTGGATCTTCCCCGCCCGAGGGACGAGACCTCGGCAGGGGCAATCGAGTTGCACAAGAAGCTCCGTTCAGATATTGGCGAAGAAGTGCGAGCAGCGCTCCGTAACCAGGGGCTCGCTAAGGAGAATTCATGACGCAGGTACAGGTGGCCCAACGGGCTACGCCGCCGATCGCACGACCGAGTGCGCGGTATGGTTTTCAATTTCGCAAGCTTGCAATCCCTTGTATGTCTATCTTGGCCGGGTTGGTCATTTGGCAACTTCTGTCTCTGCAGTTCGGGCCGGCTCTGGTTGCTTCCCCCGTCAAGACGGCAGAAGCAGCTTTGGAGCTCCTGACTGATGGGACGCTCTGGGAGGCAATCACCGCTTCAAGCTATCGGATTATCCTCGGATGGCTGCTCGGCGTTGCCGTTGGCGCACCGTTGGGGCTGCTTATGGGACGTGTGAGAATAATTCGCGAATTCGCCGAGCCTTATATTGAGTTCTTTCGCTTTATCCCTCCGATCGCGTTCGTGACGCTTGCCGTCGTTTGGTTCGGTCTCGGCGACATATCTCAGATTCTCCTGATTTTCTATACTTCCGTATTCGTTGTGGTTATTAATACAATGGCTGGCGCAGTAGCAACGGATGGGACGAAGCTCCGGGCGGCAGCCAGTTTGGGTGCAAGCCGTTTCCAGACGCTTTATTCCATTGTCCTTCCGTCCGCTGTTCCGCATATCGTCACGGGCGCGCGCCTGGCACTGGGAAACAGCTTCCTGACCATCGTTTCCGCTGAAATGGTCGCTGCTGATCAAGGGCTCGGCGTTCTGATATGGACCTCCCGCAACTACGGCCGTATCGATTGGACATTTGTCGGCATCATCACTCTGGGAGTCCTGGGATTCTTCTTCGACCGTGCCCTGCGGTTGCTGGTCAATCCTCTCGCGAAGTATAAGGCAAAGATCTAATCGCTGTACCAACCCGCTTGTGTTTGGCTGCAAATCAAGTCAGTCGGCGCTGCGGGACCGGCATTTCGTGGTGTTCCTATCCAAGTAATCCCGTCCCGCGTGCTGAATAAACCGCGCAGGTATGCCAGCGCGCAAAATGTCAGATCTATCCTCTATCCGCCGCCAGAATTGAGTTGGCGGGCATCGAAAAAGGCACGCCGAGCGTGCAGCGACAAAGGAGTCAACATGACGACCGAAACCCAAGCGACCGCAGCAGCTTCGGGAGCTGGAGCAACCGCGCGCTTCAGAGAAAATAAGAAGTTCGCGGCTGACGCAAGCCAAGAACGCGTTGCTACTCTCGCAGGGCGCGTCATTAAAGCGATTAATGAAACGGTCCTTGAAGAAAGAGTGAGCTACGACGAATACAACGCATTCAAGGCTTGGCTTATCCAGGTGGGGGAAGACGGCGAGTGGCCGCTGTTCTTGGATGTCTGGGTCGAGCATTCGGTGGAGGAAGTAGCCAACGCCAATCGCCACGGCTCGAAGGGCACTATCGAGGGTCCCTACTACATTCCCAACGCGCCGACCCTGCGCACACCGGCAACCCTTCCGATGCGAGAAGATGAGCCGGGCACCGCGCTGTTGTTGCAGGGACAGGTCCGTAATACGGCCGGCGAACCGCTCCTTGGTGCCCTGATCGAGCTGTGGCATGCCGATGACCGCGGCTTCTACTCCCAGTTCGCCCCCGGCCTGCCGGAGTGGAACCTTCGCGGCTCTATCGTTGCGGATGAACAGGGCAACTTTCAGATCAGCACTGTGCAGCCAGCGCCCTACCAGATTCCCACCGACGGCGCCTGCGGAGCACTCATCTCAGCAGCGGGCTGGCATGCCTGGCGCCCAGCCCACCTCCACGTCAAGGTTTCGGCGCCGGGACACCAGCTCATCACCACACAGCTGTACTTCCCGGGTGATCAACATGTTGATGACGACATCGCTTCGGCCGTAAAGCCCGAGCTGATCCTTGTGCCGACGGAACGCGCTGGAGGAAACGGCCGCGAAGTGACCTACGACTTCATCCTCGACCCTGAGGACTGATAGACAGGGAAGACCAAAACGCTCCTGACAAGGTGAAGCCTCCTCGCGAGGCTTCACCTTGTCGTACCCGCCAAACGGAACTTCTTTGGCGCCCGCGAATGTGGTTTCCCCAAGACGCCGATCCCGCGGTGCACCCGTTTCCGCCTGCCAGGGTCCACATCTGTTGCCTGATGAAAGGCTTCCTGAACGATGAAGATCGCATCCATTGAGGCGATACCCTACTCAATCCCGTACCTCCAACCGCTGCACTTCGCATCCGGTTCCGTGCACGAGGCAGACCATGTCCTGATCCGGCTGCGCACGGACGACGGGGCAGTGGGCACCGCGGACACGCCGCCGCGCCCCTACACGTACGGTGAAACGCAAAAATCGATAGTTGCCATCGTGGAAGACGTTTTCGCCCCTCAGCTGGTCGGCGTGGACATTTTCGACCGCGAGAAGATGCAGACAACACTTCACCGGACGGTCCACAACCAGACAGCCAAGGGCGCCGTTGATATCGCGGTCTGGGACGCTATCGGCAAAACGCTTGGACAGCCCGTGACGAAACTCCTGGGCGGCTACTCCGACTCGTTGCGGGTTTCCCACATGCTCGGCTTCAAACCAGCGGAGGAACTGCTGGCATTGGCCTTGGAATTTCGTGGGACATATGGCATCAACACATTCAAGCTTAAAACCGGACGCAACCCGCTCCACCTTGACATCGAAGCCGCCCGAGTCCTTAGGGAAGGGCTCGGCGCGGACGCCGAGCTCTACATGGACGCCAACCGCGGCTGGTCCGCCAACGAGGCGGCCGAGGTATTGCGGCGCACGGCCGATCTGGGCCTGCAGTTCCTCGAGGAACCTGACGACGCCCGCGAAGTGCTGGGCCGCCGCCGCCTGGTGGAGAATGCGCCCATTCCCATCGCTGCTGATGAATCCGCTGCCAACCTCGGTGAAGCAGCGCGGGAAATCCTGACCGGCGGCGCAAACCTCCTGGCAGTGAAGACAGCGCGCTCCGGTTTTACGGAGGCCGCCAAAATCGTCGGGATGGCTGAGGGCATGGGTATCGATGTCTACATTGGGAACCAGATCGACACCCAAGTGGGTACGGTCGCGTCCGTTGCCTTCGGCGCAGCCTTCGCACATACGGCAAAACGCGCAGCAGAACTGTCCAACTACCTGGACATGTCCGACGATCTTCTGGCCGAGCCGTTGGCCATCACAGGCGGACGCATCCGCGTTCCCGAGGAACCGGGCGTAGGCACTGCCATTGACGAGGACAAGCTGGACCATTACCGCACTGACCGCTAACCATTGGGAGGACACCATGAAGTACCTGGTCCACATGGACGTCAAACTGCCCGAGAACCTGGCGCCGGCCGAAGCCGCCGAAGTTAAGGCCCGGGAAAAGGCCTATTCCCAGGATCTGCAGCGCACCGGCAAGTGGCCGGAAATCTGGCGCGTAGTGGGGGAGTACGCCAACTACTCCATCTTCGACGTCGATTCGAACGATGAACTCCACGAGGTCCTGCAAAATCTTCCGCTGTTCCCCTATATGGACATCACGGTGGTGCCGCTCGCAAAGCACCCATCGGACGTCAAATAGGCCGGAGTCTACCTGCATCAGTCAGGTTAGGCCTGGCCGAAGTGAGGCAGCCAGATCACCCCGAAAGCGGATTTCCTTTTCCGGTATAGCAGCGGCTCCCTCAGTTATCTGTCTGCCGACCAGAGCTCGGCAGCAGCCACGTACCCCGACTCTTGCCGGACGGTCGCTCCCCGCTCGTCGTCGCCGGTGCGGTAAACCTTCACGCAACTGCCTGTTGCATGCCTTGGACGCCCTGCCGAGTTGGAGAAACCTTCTAAACCCGTGGTTCCCGCATAGAGATCCGGGACCGCTCCGTCGCCTACTGCACATACAAACGAATGGGATTCACCCTGATAGAGGGGCCACACTTTGGCGGATTCGGTCCCGGAGACGGAAACCAGGGTGCCCTTGGCACCACCGGGGAGAACGACGGCACGAAGACGGTTTGCAGATCGATGCGGGGTCGTTCACCCACAATAGCCGGTGTCCATTACCGCACCTCCGCCCACATCGCCATCCAGCCGAATGTTGCCCGGCTTCACGAGGAAGTAGTGGATGCTGGAGTCCGACCCCCGCCATGTCGCCACGAACACACGGATCACATCGAGTAGACGCTGGGTGAACGAATGAAGCCGGTAGTGGGAGCGGACAAACGCGAGTGACCGTTGGCATTGGCGCCTCTGTGCGGGATCTGCGTCTTGGCCTTGGCAGGGTCCTGGAATGGTGATGGGCCCTGTTCTGACGCTCTTTGGGTCCGGATCTAACACCACGTAGGGGGAGCTGGCCGAGCCGGCAATTTATACAGCGCGGGAGAACCCGATGCAGCCGGGGTCCCCGATTGTTTTTGCTTTTACTACAGCTGCTCATCGTTGACCCCGGCCGGTACCGGTTCATTACCCACGTGATTGCTTGACGAGTTTCCTAACGGACTGTTTTGCCTGCGTTTTGGGAGCCCTCCCAGTGCTGCTGCTGGGCCCATCCACGTCCACAGTTTCAGGCCGGCGTGAGAAGGGGGGCGTAGCCCGTGCCCGGGGAACCTTTACCCGTTCCAAGTGAGGCCTTCGTAGAGGCTCATAATGGAACGCCGCGAGTCTCGCCGCCGGATGCGGGTTCTTTCCTCAAGAGCTATAGGAGCCTGCACTGGGGTTCTGCCCTGGCTCGTTCAACGCGGCCCGGACAGCTTCGATGATCTCGGGGGAATCCGGCGCCACAGCGGAGGCAAAACGTGCCGCGACGGCCCCGTCGCGAGTGACCAGAAACTTCTCAAAGTTCCATTGCACCTGCTCCGGGAGTCCAGTGGACCGGAATTTTGTCAGCTCAGCATAGAGCGGGTGCTGATTCCCGCCATGGACATCGGCCTTGGCGGTCAGCGGAAACGTCACACCGAAGTTGCGTTCGCAGAATTCGGCGATTTCGGTGTCGACGGCTGGTTCCTGCCCGGCAAACTGGTTACAAGGAACTCCAAGGACAGTGAAGCCCTGCTCCCGGAACTTGTTGTGCAGCGCCTCCATCCCGGCGTACTGCGGGGTGAAACCACACCGGGAGGCGACGTTTACCACCAGCACCACCTCGCCCTTGAAGCGGCCGAAATCAGTGGCCGATCCGTCGATGAGGGTCAGGGGAATGGAGTGCAGAGCGGTCATGGTGCTTCCTCGCAAATCGTTCGTCTGAAAGTGGAGTGAAGGTCTGTGGCCACCACGTCCACATGGCGTTGAGCAGCTCCGGCAACCCGCGCATGGGAAGGAGCGGGGTGTGGGCAGGTAAGTATTCGTTTACGCAGGAGCACGATGACCCCGAAACCTGCCCAGCACTAGCGACTGCTACTTGACTCCAAGGCCTAGTGGAAAGCCGCCGTATTGGTGCGGACCGGGGCCTATGCTTGTGCGGTTCATTGCCTTTAGGGCAACTGGATAGAGTAATCGCTAGGGGCGCGCCCGCCGATCTTATCCGTTAGCCGGGCCGCGCAATCAAGGGTGCGCGATACGATTTCCCGGAAGCGTTCCCTGGTGGCGCCAGGCCCGAATCCGCTCACCACGATTTCGAAGGCCACGCATTGGTCTTGTCCAAAGACTGGTACCTGGATCAGGGTTGCATGGGCTGCAGGTTCGGGGTGCCGGCAGTATTCCTCATAGGCGGACACGAGGGAATCCCAAACGGGCGAAAGCGTGCCCCAGTCGCCTTTAGCTGACGAAAAGGCTGCGCTGAATTGCTCACTTCTCGTATGTCCAAAGGAAATTGCATAGCCGTTTTTCCGCACGAGCGTCAGGATTTCCTCGATCAGCGCCGCATCTACCCGCCCTCTCAGATGTCGGGAGCCTTCGGTCCACGTGCGGTGCAGTGCGGGCGTTGACCAGGCCGCGAAGCCGGGATCGATTGGAGCGACGAAGGGAAAGTAAGTGCCGACGTACGGTGATCGGCTATCAGATGCCGTCAGCACGACCACAGTGTCCTGAACTACCGTTGAGATGGAGCACTCCAGTCCCAAGCTGTGAGATAACTCCTCAACCTCATCCCCGAGGCTTGTCGCGAGGCGCAACTGGCCGCCCAGGTTGTCGAGGTTGAAATCCTGCCGGGGGATCGTGAATGAACCATACCCGCCGTTGAGGAAGACCAATGGCAGTCCACCTGTTCGAGGACCCAGCCCGAAGTCCATTACCTCGCCAAGAACCATCACGTGGTCACCGGCAGGGTGGATGTTGTGGACGGTGGCGTCAAACCAGGCAACAGCGTCCTTCAGCCTGGGGATGCCGCCCTCGTCGAATTCCCACTCCTCGCCGGCGAAACGGTCATTGGGTGCCGCGCGGAAAAATGCGCGGCACAGCTCTTCATGTCCAGCCCCGAGGACCGACGCGCGGAAGCGACCAGCACTCTCAATTTTGGCATAGGTAAATGAGGTTTTTTGAGGCAGGAAACCGACCAGAGGAGGATCTTCGGAGACCGACGTAAACGTCCCGACAATCATCCCGACTGGTTGTCCGGCCTCATCGACCGTTGTGATGATCGTGACGCCGGTGGGGTACTTTCCGAGAACCTGACGCCACTGCGACTTCCGCTCCGGGTGATCCCTTGGAGGAGTATCTGTCCGCTCTTTCTGGCTGCGCATTCTGACTGTCCTTCTTTGTTCAGGCTTAATAGAGTTCGATGACAAGCTTGTCCGACAGTGCGCGGGAGACGCAGAGCGCAATGTCCTTCCCCGCCGCTTTATCCGCCTCGGAAAGACAGTGGTCGCGGTGGTCGGGAACTCCTTCCAGCAGCCCGGATACGCACGATCCGCAGACACCTTCTCCACACGACTTGAAAACTTCGATCCCGTTTTCCTCAAGGACAGACAGAATCGAACGATCCGCCGGTATCTCAAAGGACTCACCAGTATCGAGCTGGACATCGAAGGCCCGGTTGCTCGAAGTCTCAGTCTCCTCGGCAGCGAAGTGTTCGATGTGGACGTGGTCGGTGCCGACCACCGGCGTGAAGGTTTCGGCCACCTTGGCCATGAAACCGGTGGGGCCACACGTGTACACGTGGCTGGATCCCGTGAGGCCTTCCCCTATAGAGGACAGTGTTGCAGGAAGCTGCGTGCGCGGAGTGCCGAGGTGAATCGTGACTCGGTCACGGAACTCCGCACGGTTCTCCAGGAAGTCTGCGAAGGCAAGCTGGTCCCTTGACCGTGCAAAGTAGTGGAGGGCAAACTCTTCGCCGCGGCTGTGCAACTCATAGGACATGCTGAGTAGGGGAGTGACACCGATGCCCCCTGCAACGAGCAGGTGGCGGTCAGCGTTGGGGGCGATCGAGAGCAGATTCCGGGGCTTGCCAATCCTGAGGTGATCGCCTACCCGAAGTTGGTGCAGCGCCTCGGACCCGCCTCGCGAAGCTGGCTCGCGCTTGATGGCGATCATGATTGAAGAGGAGTCGCGAGGGTCGGAGGCCAGCGAATATTGGCGCACAATCCCGGTCGGGCCGGCGACGTCGACATGGGCCCCGGCTTCAAAGGCCGTAAAGGGAGCCCCGTTGAGCTTTCTCAACCGCAGTGAGCGGATCTCCTCGGCTTCGTGGAGGATCTCCGCGACCTCAACGACCAGTACGTCCCTCATAGGAGGAATCCGGCAGCCGGCACCACGTCCCCGGCGTCGATAAGGCGGATGGCTTTGCGGACGATGCGGTCATCAACGGGAGTCTGTCCCAGCCGGATAACGTAGTCGACATCGGCGGCCCACAGGTCATAGTTGCCCCGCTTGTGTGCCACCAGCACTTGGCCGGCGCGAAGGGAAACGATATCTTCGCTTACCTCCCCGGGGACGAACCTCGACACCGTACGAACTGTCCGCGCTGAGTCCACTGCTGAAATCGCATAACCCTCCACCAGACGCTGCACACGGAGAGCTCGCATGCGGGCATCGTCATAAACCATGTTGAGGTTGTTGTCGAAATCATCAGTCTCTGAATCCACGGGGATGACGTAGATGCCTTCGTCGGCGTACAGCTCGTTCCAGGTGATGTAATCCTTGCGGTCAAGCAGGTCGGCTTCGCGCCAAATCAGCTGGATCGCCCGCACGACCCGGGCGTCGTCGATTGGGGTGTTCAGCGGGGTTGAAATCGTTACGGCTTCAGTCATTGCTCATCATCTTCTTCCACATCTGGTAGGCGGCTCGCATGCCGGTTTCGTCGGTGCTGTGTGAGGTGGGCCAGCCTTCGGAAGTGCTGACCTCACGGTTCAGCCCTCGGTTGACCAAGATCGGCATCTCCGGAGATGCTTGCGCTCCTCGCTGCACGCGGTCCCATCCCTCTGCATCATCGGGGGTACCGAAGCCGAACGGGCCTTGGAAATGTTCGTGGACGCGCAGCCGTTCACGGCTCACCGGGCCGGCGATTTCAGGTGGCGCGTCGGGGCCGATGGCAAGGTGTTCGATGATCGTCTCGTTCGCGCTGATTGGCCGCAGCACGCGGAAAAACGCTGAAGAGAGCCCGATGTTGGGAAAGAGAACGAGGTTCGAACCTGTGCCGTGCATGGCGTGTACTTGTTTTCGAATCTGACTGTCGTCAACGCCGGCCGCTTTCAGTTCGGCGACCAGGTCGTCAAAGCGCGGTTGGAGCGGTTCGGTTCCGTCGTCGGCGCCCAGATCCATGTGCTCGGGCACCATGTGCATGACAGAGTGGCCATTTCCCAGGTCGTGGCATGTCGAGGCGGGGTCGGTCATGAAGCTGAGCATGTTGGCTGTTTCCGCGTCAACCGTGGCCATCCAGGATCGGTGCACGATGGGGAAATGGTATCCGTCGCTCGTGTTCTCCAGCTGGATCTTCCAGTTGCCGCTGTATTTGAAGCGGTGGGTTCCAATGACCTTGATCGGGTAGTCGCCACCCTGTTGCAGGAAGCGGTCTATCCAGACCTTGGCGTCGCCGAGGAACTCCTCGAGGGGCTCTGCTTCGGCATTGAATGTCGCGAAGATGATGCCGCGGTAGCTCTCGGTACGGAGCTTCTGCAGGCTCATCTCCTCCTTTTTGATAACTCCCTCGTATCCCTCGGGGTATGGGATGCCACGAAGCTTTCCGTCAAGGCCGTAAGACCAGGCGTGGTAGGGACAGGTGAATCCATTGGACTTTCCTGTGCGCTGTTCGCAGAGGCTGGCGCCACGGTGGCGGCACCGGTTGACCAAAGTGTTGAAGGTCCCCTTGCGGTCCCGGGTGACGATGACCGGGTTCCGGCCGACGTAAGTCGATTTGAAGCTGCCGGGACTGGGAAGCTCGCTCTCATGCGCGACCCAGATCCAAGTCTTCTCGAAGATGTTTTTCATCTCGAGTTCAAAGATTTCCGGGTCGGTATAGACCCGTGCGGCCACACGGTCAGCCTGGACAAGGTCTGCTGGATGTACGTCATGAATGTTCTCTGAGGTGAATTCAATGGTCATGGTCTTAGTGCTCCAGTGTTGATGGGTGGTGGGCAACAGGATTTGATGTCACAGGAATCCGGGAGTGGTGGCCTGCAAACCCAGTAGTACGGCGCCTGCGTCGTCGTACATGTGCTGGCTGAGTGATGCGTGCAGCTGCGGGACTTGGGCATCCATCCGTATCGGGTGCAGTGGATGCGAGTTGTTGATGACTGCAGCGCCGGAGACCTTCGCTACGTCGTGCACCACCTGGCTCGCGGTATCTGACACGTTGACGGCGCTAAGCCGGACGCGGGCCTTCTGATCGTCGGTCACTTCCTGCCCTTTGCTCACCGTTTCCCACACTTCCTCCGCGACATCAAGGAGGTAGGAACGTGCTGACTGGAGAGCAACGAATGCCTTAGCGAACTCGACGCGATAGTAGGCGCGTTCCCCCACCGGCGGGGCCCCTGTGATTCCCCGGTATGAGCCGGCAGACTGCGCGTAATCAAGAGCACCCTGGGCGACTCCGAGACCAATGGCCGCATGGCATTGAGCCTGGTATCCGATGAGCGGGTAACGGAAAAGCGGCTCGTCAATGAGTGACTCGCCCCCGCGGATGAAGGTCCATTCCAGGGGAATCTCAAGGTTTTCGACGACGGTGTCGAACGAGCCGGAGGCGCGCATACCGCTCACGTCCCAGTCCTGAACGATTTTGACCTTGTCGGCGGGAAGCACCGCAGCTCGAGGTTTGCCCCCTGCGGAATCGTCAAGCAGCCCTACGCTGATGTAGTCCGCAGCCATGGATCCGCTGGCAAATTTCCAGCGACCAGTGGCCCGGAAACCTCCAGGAGTGCGTTCAGCCTTCTGCATGGGGAACAGGCCGCCAGTGAAGACAACGTCAGGGCCGTTCTTGTAGATTTCGGCCTGCGTTTCGAGCGGAAGGGCCCCGCAATAGGTGTTGCTCGACGCAAACGCCACGACCCAGGCAGTAGAGCCGTCAATCCGGCCTATGCGTTCGATGCTCCTCAGGAAGTCCGCAGGAGGCATAACGACCCCGCCGAATTGTATTGGAGTCGCGGCACGGTAGAGCCCCAGCGGAAAAAACTTCTCGATGAAATCGCGTGGTACGTAGCCAAGAACATGGAATTCCTGACGACGCTCTGCGAGCTCTGCAAGAACCGCATCCCACATCTCCTCCTTCGACGATGTACGCATGCTGCCCATGGTGGTCCTCCTCGTTCGCAATCTGATAACCCCATGGTTAGGCATCAGGGCCGATCAAGCGCAGGGGTTGGACCGCTGAGCGAACCACTGGCTCGTGCAGCAAGCAGATTTGCGATGGCATGGGTCTATGGCTGATCCGCGACCTCATATGACCCTCACTTGCTACAACGACACCTACGGCTACGGGTGGAAACATGTTGACCTCTTCGTGCGGGAGGCAAGCGGCCTCGAACTGAACTGGGTTCACTGGGGGGTGCCGGCTGATGGTCCCGATGCTGCGGACGAGGTGACAGCAACTGTTGAGCCCACCCTCCTACGGACCTCGGAGTGGCGTCACCTGAAGAGCGCCAATGGCATGGACTACTGGGAAGCGGACGCAGCCTGGGGTGACGAATGAACCTACTGCAGCCGTGGTCCCTTCGAGAATTCGTGGCGGACTTGGCGGCGCACCGTACAAGTCCCGAAGAAGGAACGCAACGGGCACTGAACCGCATCCGTGAGACTGACTCCGCTGTGCAGGCTTGGGTCGATCTAGTGCCGACCCCCGCAATTACCGGCGTCGGGCCGCTCCGAGGTGTCCCCATGGGGGTGAAAGACATCATCGATCTCGCAGGCATGCCCACCCGGTGCGGCTCAGTCCTACGCACAGCGGCCAAGCCGGCACTGAAGGACGCAACGATCGTCGAAGCCTGGCGGTCTGCAGGGGCCATCCCAGTGGGCAAGACGGTAACTACCGAGTTTGCCTATTTTAAGCCCGGCCCCACCCGGAATCCGGCCAATCTCGATCACACACCAGGGGGATCCTCCAGCGGCTCTGCAGCGGCGGTGGCTGCAGGCCAGGTACCGATCGCAATCGGATCACAAACCGCCGGATCGGTCACCCGACCCGCGTCATACTGCGGCGTGGCCTCACTGGTGATGAAAAATGGGCAGTTTCCACTCACTGGCGTGGTTGGCCTCAGCTCGAGCCTGGATGCACATGGCATATTCGCCGCCACTGCGTCCGACCTTTCACTGGCGTGGTCGGCCCTCAGCGGGGAACCAGATCTGCCGGGGAAAATGATGGCACCACGGATTGCCTTCTGGACCGCCGACCCGCTAGGGGTGGTCACCGATGAGATGAGCACGGCCATGTCCGCCACGTGCGCTTCGTTCTCCGACAATGGAGCACAAATCCACCCCTTTCCGGATGAGGCGCTGATCGCCGACGTGACGGCCGCCCACCGGGTTGTCATGGCTTATGAAGCTTCGCGGGAACGCGCCGCGGAACTTGAACACATCGACCAGCTCAGTGAACCCCTTGCTACCCTCCTCACGACCGGATCCTCGATGCCCGAGGCACATTACACGGAAGCAAGACGATTGGTGACCGACGCGCGCCGGAACGTTGACCGTGTACTTGCGCATCACGATGCCATTATCGGTCCCGCCGCCCCTGGGTCTGCACCGCTCGGAACCACAAACACCGGAGATCCTGTCCTGAGCCGCGCCTGGCAGGCTTTGGGGTTGGCTGCCGTCGCCGTCCCGGGCCTCCGCAACGCCAGCGGCCTTCCCCTGGGATTCCAGGTTGTTGCCGCAACCGAAATCCAGGCGCTGCGTGCAGCGGCGTGGGCTGAGCGGCACCTCTAAGACTCGTCCCTTCCAGACAAACCTGGCGGCCATTGTTGCGAACCCTCTTCACCAGTAATGAGACATCATTGTCGAACTCCGTCTGCGGTTGGTCCTGCAGCAGCGCCAGCACGCAGGCTCAGCCGTCGTCTGCCGGCTCACTGGCATCAGGGGCACCGGGACCAGGGCGGGTGTCCACGGCCAGAACACCTCGTCGTCGCCGATACGGTTAGAGAAGGGTGCACGTTTCCTGGGTCAAGCTGCCTTCATCGTCGCGGGAACCATGAAGGTCTGAGCGGCTGCTGGCCTATATCGGCGCTTGTTGGCCGTTTTTCGCCCAGCTCCGGTAGAGGTGCAACCGGTTATGCGTCTACTTGGACGTGGTTGGTGCTTTGGTTCGTTTCCGCAGGCTTCATGAGCACAGACTTGCCGGGGTAGCTCGTGGCGAAGAACTTCGGAAGGTCGACGATCGCGACGTTCTCTGTACGGGTTCGGGCGATCTTCCACACGCCGTCGACCTTGCGGAAGGCGTTGTTGAGTCGACTGCTCCGGATCAGAGACGTTCCGTCTGTGAAGAGCCACGGTTGAAAGTGGATCCACTGCCCGTCCGCTTCGTCGCCGTGAACGTGGATCTGCTCTGAGGTCAGAAAGTGCGCGTTCAGCAGGAGTTTCGGGTCCTGGTCGGATGCCCAGAACCGGTTCAGATGAGCGCGCAGCTCTTCCTTCCCGACGCAACGGCCGAACTGGTTTTCGTAGTATTCGCCTACCCCCTCCCACACCGCATCCTCGGTGTACAGGTCGAGTATTAGTTCGATACGCTCCTGATCGCTTTCCACTCCGAACTCCGGACATGGCGTGTCGCAGAGGAACATGTAGCGGGCCTGTATCCGGCGGATTTCCGCTTCAGCCTCAAGGATCTCGATGCGCTTAACGAGGGTGTCGATGGTGGTGGCTTTTTCGTCCATGCCCCCACTCTCCCTACCGTGCGGGTCGAACGGAAGTGCCTGGTCCGTTGGGCGGATTGGCCTTTGATTTCGCCTGACAGCTAGTGGTGGCTTTTCGTTGACTGATACGGCATGCTGTCGTCGTACGTCCGCAGGAGACCCCCCCTGATATCGCTCGACGTTGCCCACAGAGCGCGCAACAAATGCTGCTCGTCACGACGCTCAAGAGGCACAGTGACAGAGATTGCTGCAACCACCTGCTCCGAGTCCGGGTAGACAACCGGAACTGCCAGCGCCTTGGCCCCCCGGAAGCATGTCGATCGTTCTTCCGCATAGCGACGGGTCCTGATCCCGGCTAGTACCGCGGTGGCCTCAGCGTGGTTGCGCGAACCGAGTGCCGCCAGGCCGGCGGGGTCAAGCTGATCGATCGTGTCCGGATCCGAGTGTGCCAGGAAGATACGACCTGACGCGGTCGTATGAAACGGGACACGATCACCTACGGAACTGATGACCACGACTTCGTTCCGTCCAGCGATCCGGTCGAGATACACACACTCGCCACCCTCAGGGACCGCGAGGTGCACGATTCCACGAGTCACAACCCGGAGATCCTGCATTGCTGGCCGCGCTACATCGCGGAGGATCGCTGGACCGGGGACCATTCGACCCAATTCGAACACTTGCAAACCCAACTGGTAGCCGCCAAGAGTCCGCGTGAGATAGCCCAGTTCCACCAGTTCCGTAGCAAGCCGGTGCGCGCTGGCTTTAGAGACGCCGGAACGGCGGCTAAGCTCCGTTAACCCCAGCGTCGAAACACCCTGCCTAAATGCGCTCAGCAACAGATGCGCCTTGGAGAGTACAGAGTCGGGCTGACTGACGTCCGGCCGTCCCGGTGCTTGGACGTTTCGCTGCACAGTACTCACTTGCATTCTCCTAGTCCATGGTGGCGCAGCGGTTCGAGCCGCTATCCAGATTGTTCATTATTTAACCACGGATCCTACGCGAGCGGTCCGGTGAGCGGACCACTCGCTGTGTAGAGCAGTAACAGCAGGGCGATGCTTGACAGCAAACATCGAAGGGAAATCCATGTCCGAAGTAACACTCCGCTACGGGTATGCCGAGACGCCACTCGGTCAGTTGCATTACGCCGAGGCAGGTGAAGGTGAAGCTGTGATCCTGCTTCACCAGACGCCGCGTTCTCTTGATGAGTTCCGCGAGGTGCACCCACTGCTGGCGGCGAAACGCAGGGTGATAGCGATGGACATGTACGGATTCGGCATGTCCGCCAAACCCGCGCCAGGCTGCCCTCAGACCATTGAGCAGTACGCAGCTGGTGTGATCGCACTCGCTGACGCCCTTCAATTGGAGCGCTTCGCTTTAGTCGGTCATCACACAGGAATGTTTGTGGCCTCCGAGGTCGCTGCCGCCTTGCCTGACCGCGTCTCGGCGTCAGTCCTGTCAGCCGGGGCCTTCGCCGATTCGCTTTTTCGCACCACCCGCCAAATGAGCGAAAGCACGTCCCCGGGCAAAGGCGTAGACGTGGTCACCGGGCAGGAGGACGGTGAGCATCTCAAGCAACTGTGGGCGAAGCGGTACTCCTTCTATCCGGAGGGGCGGCCCGATCTCCTGGACCGCTTCATCAGGGATGCGCTGACGCCCGGCGTCGACCCAGCCGAGGGCCACCGTGCTTGCGCACGGTATGTCATGGAAAACCGTGTTGGGCTCGTCACCGCTCCAATCCTGTTGCTCGCCCCCACTGAAGACCCGGTCTCTTACCCGCACACATCCAAGATTGCGGCCGCATATACAAACTCAAAATCTGTTCAGATAGTGGAAATTGAAGGTGGCCGCATCCCTCTTATGGAGCAAAAAAGTACCGAAGTAGTTGCCATGATCGAGCAATTCCTCGATTCTTTAGCTCTTTGACGCAACCAAAGAAACTCACTCCAGGTGCGGACAAAATTCGTCGATGACCTTCAGGTGCCAGCCATGAAGAGGGCGCCGCAGCGAGAAGAAACGGTCAACGAAGTCCAAACGACCTTCTGAACAGAAGTCCTATATCTTCCGCCGTCCGGAGGTAGGACTACCGATAACCCTTGAGAACAAAGTGAAAGCCGAGAAAAGTGAAAGAATCATGGGCCAAGCATGGACACCCTCGAGGCATTCCTAAACCCTCCATGAGGGTGGAGGCGGGGCCGGCCCTTCTTGAGAACGGCTCGGCTGTATCGCGGGGCCGCCACCTCGACCGACATAGCAACCTGCGAAAGGTGGCGGTGGTCAGTGGCATGTCATCACGGATCATTGAGCCCAGCGCACGGAGCGGCGATTCCCGGCCCGGTAAGGAAGCAACGCAAGCCCGCTCTCGGGTCTGTGATCAGCTGGAACTGATCCCGATAACTTTGGGGAGTCAAAACCTGGTTGAGTTTGTCGAAAGTGTGAAGCAGGTCAGCCGCTACGTTGATGCCGTTTGCCTCGACAGTATTTCAACCTTGCAATGCTATGAAATAGAAACCATCTTGAATGATGAGCTGCAAATTCCCGTTATGCACAATGAGCAACACGGATCTGCCATCGTTGTCTTTGCTGCGCTGATTAATGCTGCTCGGCTAAGGGGCCGAAAGGTTGGGCAACTCAAAGTGGTCATAGCAGGAGATGGCCCCGCCTGCACCGGAATAGCCGAACTTCTCCTCGCCCAGGGCATCGCAGACATCATTCTCGTAGACTCCCAAGGCATTGTTTCCCGGGAACGTAGTGAGTTGAATGCCGTGAAGGATGATCTAGCATGGCTCACCAACCCAGGTAATCGGATAGGCGGATTGCAGGAAGCGGTCAACGGGGCAGACGCCATTATCGCATCGGGCGGTGAGGTGATCACTGACCTGCACCTTGACGGGCTAGCCCCGGACGCCGTTGCTCTTGAACTCGTTCCGTCACACCCCTTGTTTGTTCCCGCCACGGAGCCGACCGCTGGGGCTGGGAGGCCCGTGATCTCCACCCGGATCAACAAGTTCCTCGCGTTCCCAGGCACATTTCAGGGTGCCCTGGACGGCGGTTCCAAGTGCATCACCCTGGACATGAAGGTCGCGGCGGCGCGCGTCATAGCCGACATCGTCGCGGAGAAGGACCTAGAGCGTGATCAGGTATTTCCGGACTGGCAGGGCAGCGGCGTAACGCGTGCAGTGGCAAGAGCGGTTGAAACTACCGCGCGCAGATCGCTGGAGCCTACAGTTCTCCTGTCCAAAGGATTCCAGCTGTCCAACTCACCTACGTAGCACGGATGGAACGCGCCTGCCGGACGGGGAGGCTGCGCTCGAAGCAGTTGCCGAGAACTCTGGCTTCGGCATGAATGAACCCGCGGCCATCGCGGTCTACCTTCTCTCGGATGCCGCCAACCGCACTCGGGGTTTCCGTCATCCGCCTCTCCAACGAGTACTAACCGGTTAGCCAGGCCGCGCCTCTTCCGCTGGTGGGCAACCAACGTAAGGCGTCCGTACAGTGTGCCGGGCACCTGCCCCTCGGAAACGCCGCCGTCGATATCAGGGCGAACCAATCGTTGGCGTAACAGCGCTCGAGCTACCAAGGCGTCCAATTCATCCATGAATAGGAAGCTATTGCAGCTACCTATGCTCCGGTGCCGGACGCCGATAATGGATATTCTGTAAAGCTGGGAAGAGGTCAGAAATGTGATTCTCCACCGCGACGCGAGACTGGGTGAGGGGGTCTGTTAGTTTTCTTCGCGGTCCAAGCGTCTGCCAGGTCCCTCTGAACTGGTCGACAAGGTTGCTCCAAAGGCGCGAATGGCTAGTTTGATGGCATAAGAGCAATTCCGCACCTGTAGGTCCCGTAGCATATTTGTCATGCCAAGTCCTGCCCCAAAAACTTTTCAGAAGCTTGGACCGAAGTCCGTGTTCGTGGTTTCGCCCATCGGTGCCCCTGGATCAGAAATTTACCGAAAGGCACGGTATGCCTTGAAGTATATTTTTCGTGAAGCCTTGAAGGGGGACGAGTGGGAGGTTCACCGGGCTGATGAAGGGAAGAGCCCGGACTCCATCGGGCAACATGTGATCCGAAAGCTGTACGAAGCTGATCTCGTTGTAGCTGATCTAACTGGGCATAACCCAAATGTGTTTTACGAGCTGGCTATTGCTCATGGCTGGCGGAAGCCGGTTGTCCATTTGATTAGCAAAGGTGAAACGGTCCCTTTCGATATCGTTGATCAAAGGACAATTTTCTATGACATCACCGACTTGGCCTCGGTGGAGGAAGCTGTAGAGCAGCTCCGTGAGTACGCGAAGTACGCCATCGAAAACACGAAAGACCTCGTAACGCCTCTGACCAGTTTTGAGATGTTCAGCCAAATCAGGGCGGAGCCTTCTGACAGTGCGGATGCCGTAGCAGACGTGCTTGAGCAAGTCGTGGACCGGCTTACGAGAATCGAGGGCAGCCTGGCTGGCGCCCCTCAGATGCAACGCCAGGAACGGACACCGGCGAGTGCAGGTCTGAAGAATCAGTACCAAAAGCTGCAGGCCTACGCTGAGGCTCTGAGGACAGTAGAGAACCGTTCCAAGCAAGACACACTCGAGCTCTACAAGGTAGAAAACGAAATGGCGGCGCTACTAGGCCGGACTGATGAGTTCGTGAAGCTCGTCAATGAGGGTATCGACAACAAGCAAGGCTAAATTCCGTGGTCCGACCCCGCCAGTGCTGCCGGGAGGGTCGCCGCTCAGCTTATGGCGGGCAATGCAACGCCCACCGACGACGGTCCTGCCGACGGCTTTTATCGCTTCTCGGCGGAGGTAGAAAGAAGGTCTTTTAAGGCCTGCCGCGAACGTTTTGGAATGCCTTAATGGCACCTTCCGTCACCTATGGCTGTGCGGACTATGACACATTGAGAGCGCAGCAAGGGACCGATCACTCCAACTCTGCGTGGCGGAGGTATTGATAGACGGTCTCCCTGCTGATCCCGTAGTCACGGGCCAGGAGGGCTTTTGGAACGCCGGTGCCGGCGCGCTGGACGAGCTCAGCTGCCCGTTCCGGCGCGAGGATCTTTTTCCGTCCTTTGTAAGCGCCGCGCTGCTTAGCCAGGGCGATCCCTTCCCGCTGGCGTTCCCTGATGAGGGAGCGTTCGAATTCGGCGAAGGCTCCCATGACGGAGAGCATGAGGTTGGCCATGGGGGAGTCTTCGCCGGTGAACACCAGGCTCTCTTTGATGAACTCCACCCGCACGCCTTTGCCGGTGAGCCCTTGGACGAGGGCACGTAGGTCATCGAGGTTGCGTGCGAGCCTGTCCATGCTATGAACCAGGACGGTGTCCCCTTCGCGGGCGAACCGTAAGAGCTCGCTCAGTTCTGGCCTGGCAGTGTCTCTGCCGGAGGCTTTGTCCGTGAAGACCCGGTCCAAAACCTGGCCTTCGAGCTGGCGCTTCTCGTTCTGGTCCAGCGTGCTCACGCGTACGTACCCGATGCGCTGCCCTGCCATGTCGCCTCCAACCCCTTACGTGTGAGATTGAGTTTCAAGGCAGCGCAGGGGCGCGTCAAGAGGCGCTGGACTTTCCGGCTATCAGGACAATCCCTGTTCAGCTTCACGGGAATCTCAGGTTTGGCGCACATGTGTTAGCGGCCATGAAAAACTGCCCATAGGCGGCCACGAAAGTGCCCGCTGGCGGCCAGTGGAACTGCCCGCCGGTGGCCATGAGATCTGCCCACTTCCTTACTGAACCGACCGCGTCTTAGGCGGTGGGGGCCTCTCCCTGGGGTTT
>NZ_JBFTHJ010000024.1:0-41138 GCF_056394175.1 Pseudarthrobacter sp. 10T415
GCAGCCGCGACCGCCGGCATCGCACAGATTTTCCGGGACTGGCTGATGAATGCTGCCGCCGCGCCCGGGCTAAGCGTCAGGACTCCGGCGAGCTCCGCCGTCGTGGACATCTCAACGAACGCCCGCTCCGACCCTGTGGCATCCGGCGGAGTCATCGCCTCCTGAAGTTCCGCGAACTCTGCAGCGTCCAGGGCTTTGCCGCCCGCGATCTGGGCTTCCAAACGCTTCCAAATCGCCAGCCGCTGCAGCAGAAGCTCGGACTTCCGCTGCAGGACATCCATGCCGGCATCGCCGGAGCCAGCCACATCCGAGCCAGCCCGGTCCAGCTCCGCGTCCTTCAGGAACAGCGCGTCAAGGCTGGCGGCGGAGGCCATAAGACCCTCCATCACCGTTGTTCCCTCGACCGAAGCAGTCGCCGCGATTCCCATAGACCCATGATCCACCGAGGGTCTGACATTGAGTGCGTCGGGCCAAACCGGCACTGGTGCACAAGCCCACTACGGCACTACGGCAGAACTCCTCAGTGGCGCTGCCTCGGGGCCGGCTTACCCTCCGGCGAACGGCGGCAGGACGTCCACGACGTCATCGGCTCCCACAACAGTGGCACGGTCCCGCACCGCCACCTCGTTCAACAGGAAGCTGCTGCGCGAAAGGATGCGGGCCAGCGGCGGCGTGCCTGCCGGGGGCTCCTCCCGCGGCACGGCGAGGACGGCGTCCAGCAGGTCCGCCACGGTTGCCCCGGCAGGGAGGTCGAACTTTTCCTCCTCGAACCCGGCGGCCGCGCGTGCGGCAGCGAAGTAACGTATATGCATTCCGGTCAGCCCCCGATGGCGCTCATGCTGCGGTCCGGCTGGACGAAGTCCGGAGCGTCGAGTCCCACGTGGTCCATGCCGTGGGCTTTTGGCTTAATCCACATTGCGTCCTGCCACCGGCGCGCCAGGGCGTCGTCGTCAGCGCCGGAGCGCAGCAGGCCCAAGAGATCGTACTCTTCACGCGAGAAGAGGCAGCTCATGATCTTGCCCTCGGCGGTGATCCTCGTCCTGCGGCAATCCGAGCAGAACGGCTCGGTGACTGAGGCGATGATTCCCACCGTTCCCAGGACGGGCCCGTGCGCGGTAGGGTCACCGGCGGCATCCAACCCGGCCACCCGGCGTCGTACTTCAAACCTCTCGGCGGGCGCCCCGTCGCGTTCCCGCGGATCGGCGCTCAGGACGTACTCGGCGGACAGGATGTCGCGGATCTCGGCGGCGGTGATCATGTTCCGGCGCGTCCAGCCGTGGTCGGCGTCGAGCGGCATCTGTTCGATGAAGCGCAGCTCATAGCCCCGGTCCAAAGCCCAACCCAGCAGGGCCGGCGACTCGGCGTCGTTGATCCCGCGCATCAGGACGGCGTTCAGCTTGACCGGACCGAGTCCGGCCGCCCACGCAGCGTCCACGCCCGCCAGCACCTGGTCAAGGAACGGGCGGCGGGTGAGCTTGGTAAACGTCTCTTCGTGCAGGGAATCGAGCGAGACATTGATCCGCGTCAGGCCCGCGGCCTTGAGCGGGGCGGCCTTCTTCGCCAGCCCCACGGCGTTGGTGGTCATCGAGATGGGGAGGTCCGGATGGTTGCTGCGCAGCGCGGAAATGATGTCCACCAGGTCGTGCCGCACCAGGGGTTCGCCGCCGGTGAGCCGCAGCTCGCGGACGCCGAGCTGCTCCACCCCGATCCGGACAATACGGACGATCTCCTCCGCCGTCATGACGGCCTGCTTCGCCAGCCATTCCAGGCCTTCGGCGGGCATGCAGTAGGTGCAGCGGAGGTTGCATTTATCGGTCAGGGACAGCCTCATGTCGCTGGCCCGGCGCCCGTACCTGTCAGCCAGGCCCGCAGGCGCGTCAGCCGGACGCGCAGCCGGGACGGACGGCAGCGCCGGGCCCGCTTCTTCGCGGGGCTGGGGCATGCCTAGCTGGACACTCATGAATTCAGGCTACGCCACGATGGGCTCCACATCACACCCGTGACGGGTGCTGCCCGGGAGCGTCATGAATCCGCGCCGGGCAACCGCCGGAATGGGCGCGCGAACCTATGCTTGAAGGGTGAACAGCGCCCGGCAGCAGGCCATGCACGACGACGGTACCCGCCACGGCGGTTCGGCCGAACCCAGCGAGCGGGAACAGCGGGAACGTCGCCGCCTGGGCGGGCACGCTGCGGCCGCCGGCGTGGTGTCCGTGGCCGGCGGGGTGGTCCTCGGAGAGTTGCTGGCCGGCGTGTGGAGCCCGTCGGTGTCGCCGCTGACGGCGGTGGGTGGGGCCGTCATTGATGCCGTCCCGCCGGGAGTAAAGGACTGGGCGGTTTCGCTCTTTGGCACAGCGGACAAGGCGGCCCTCCTTGTCAGCATGGCCCTGGTTATCGTGGTCCTCGCGGCCCTCGCCGGAGTAGTGGAACGGCGGCGGCGTTTTGCGGGGCTGGCCGTGATTGCCGTGTTTGGACTCGCGGGAGTGGCCGCAGTTGCCGGCCGGGCCCAGGCCACGCCGGTGGCCCTGGCCCTTCCCGTGGCTTCGGCGGCCGCCGCTGCCCTGATCCTCCGGCTGCTGATGGGCAAGCTGAAGGCCTGGGAGGCGGCCCCTGCCGGCGGGCAGGCCACGGCCCGCCGCACGTTCCTCCGGAACCTCGCCGCAGGTGCCGTCCTGACGGCCGTTGGCGGAGTCCTGGCGGGAGCCTGGCGCGGGACCGTGCTGAAGGTCAACGATGCCAGGGCCCGGGTGGCGATACCCCGGGCAGCGGTACCGGCACCGCCCATCCCTGCGGGAGCGGAGGCAGGCGTGGAGGGCATGCACCCGCTCGTCACCCCCGTCAACGACTTTTACCGGATCGACACGGCCCTGGTGGTGCCCGCCGTCGACCCCGATACCTGGGTCCTCAAGGTCACGGGCATGGTGCAGCGCGAGGTGGAACTGACCCTCGCCGAACTCCTTGCCAAGCCGCTGACCGAACGCCACATCACCATCGCCTGCGTGTCCAACGCGGTAGGCGGGGACCTCATCGGCAACGCGCGGTGGCTCGGCTGGCCGGTCCGCGAACTCCTGGCGATGGCCGGGCCGGCCAGTGGTGCGGACATGGTGCTGTCCCGGAGTGCTGACGGGTGGACTGCCGGCACCCCGCTGGAAGTGCTCACGGACAGCCGGGACGCCCTCCTGGCCGTGGGAATGAATGGCGGCCCGCTGCCGCTCGAACACGGATTCCCCGTCCGGATGGTGGTGCCGGGCCTGTACGGCTACGTTTCCGCCACCAAATGGGTTACCGAGCTGAAAGTCACCACCTACGCGGCGGACACCGCCTACTGGACCACCAGGGGCTGGTCCGACCATGGTCCCATCAAGCTGTCCTCCCGCATCGACGTCCCCCGCAGCGGCAGGCCCGTCAACGCCGGAACGGTCACCTTTGGCGGCATTGCGTGGGCCCAGCACGCCGGCATCAGCGCCGTTGAACTCAGGGTCAACCGCGGTTCCTGGCAGCCCGCAGAGCTGTCATCCGGGATCTCCACGGACACCTGGTACCAATGGAAACTCAGCATGGACCTCACACCCGGGCAGTACGAGGTTCAGGTCCGGGCCACAGACCTTGCCGGCACCGTCCAGGACGAGGCATCCCGGCCAGTGGTCCCGGACGGCGCTACCGGATTCCACACGGTTAGAGTGGACGTGAAATCCTGACCGCCCACACTGAAGGCGCATCCATGACCAGCCCGCACCGCCACGCCCACGCGGGCACGCCCCACCAGGCCCGCTCCGTTGCCGACCATGTCGCCGCTGTTGCCCACCTACTGGCCCCTTTGCGGTCAGAATCCCGCACCGAAACTGTTCCTCTGTCGCAGGCCCTCGGCAGGGCACTGGTGCACGGATTCCTGGCACCCGTCAGCCTGCCGCCCTTCGCCAACTCCCAGATGGACGGGTACGCCGTCAACTCCGCGGACATGCACGACGACGGAACGGAGTTCGCCGTCGCGGCACCGGTCCCGGCGGGGATGCGTCCGCCCGCGCTGGCCCGAGGGACAGCAGCACCCATCATGACGGGCGCCATGCTCCCGGACGGTGCTGACGCCGTCGTACCTATTGAACGTGCGGTGCCGGACAACTTTCCTGCCCCCGGCACGGACGCGCGGGTCACGCTGCCGGCGACGGCGGCGGGGACCTACGTCCGCCCGGTGGGCAGCGACGTTGCCGCCGGGGAGCGGGCCCTGGCCGGCGGAACCTGCCTTGGTCCCGCCCAGCTGGGGCTGCTTGCGGCGCTGGGCATCCCGGCTGTGGAGGTCTACCGCGCCGTCCGGGTCCTGCTCGTCACCACCGGCGACGAAGTGGTGGAACCGGGGCAGGACCTGCCCGCCGGCAAGATCTACGACGCCAATGGCACCCTCCTCGAAGCCGCCATGGCGCAGGCCGGCCTGGATGTGCGGCGGGCGGGTATCTCCACCGACGACCCCGCGGAACTGCAGAAGCTGCTCCGGAGCCAGGGCGCGGACGCCGATGTCATTGTCACCACCGGCGGCGTCAGCAAAGGCGCGTACGAGGTTGTCCGGCAGGCCATGGAAGGCCAGCCGGTGGAATTCCTGCACGTGGCCATGCAGCCAGGCGGGCCGCAGGGAATCGGAATGTTCGATGGCGTCCCCTTCCTGGGATTCCCCGGGAACCCCGTCAGCTGCCTGGTGTCCTTCGAAATGTTCCTGCGGCCGGCCCTCGCAGCGGTCCTCGGGGCTCCGGCCCTCCGCCTGCCTGTCCGCGCCAGGCTCAGCCACCCGCTGACGTCCCCGCAGCACAAACACCAGGTCCGGCGCGGCAACCTGCAGCCCGACGGCACTGTCCGGCTGGAGGGCGGCGAGAGCTCCCACCTGGTCCGTGCGCTGGCCGGTTCCAACGCCCTGGTCCACGTCCCTGCCGGCGTAACGGAACTCGCGGCCGGGGACGAGGTGGAAGTATGGATGCTGTGAATGCAGAACAGACCCCCGCTGCCCTGACGCACCTGCGCCGGGACGGCAGCGCACAGATGGTGGACGTGTCCGCCAAGGCCGAAACCACCCGCGAAGCCACAGCAACAGCCACGGTCCGCACCACGGCGGAGGTGATGGGCCTGCTCGGTTCCGGCGGCCTTCCCAAGGGAGACGCGCTGGCAGTCGCCCGGGTGGCGGGCATCATGGCCGCCAAGAAAACGCCCGAGCTGATTCCGCTGTGCCACCCCCTGCCGCTGTCCAAGGTCACTGTTGACTTCGGGCTCGAAGCGGAGTCCGTTGAGGTGCTGGCTACGGTCAAGACCCGAGGCGTGACCGGCGTGGAAATGGAAGCCCTGACGGCGGCATCCGTGGCCGCGTTGAGCGTTTACGACATGATCAAGGCGGTGGACAAGCACGCCGTCCTGACCGATATCAAGGTGCTGGCCAAGAGCGGCGGCAAGAGCGGGGACTGGACCCTATGACCCACGATGACAGCTTCGGCGGATCCGGCGCAGCACCGTCCCACGCCGCACCGTCCCATGCCGCCCCGTCCCACGCCGCCGAGCCGCACCGGCACGGCGACGTCCAGGGCCGGAAAGCCGGCGTGGTGATCGCGTCCACGCGGGCAGCGGCAGGTATTTACGACGACGAAACCGGCCCGGTGATCACGGACTGGCTCACCGAACACGGCTTCGAGGTCTTCCCGGCGATGGTGGTCCCCGACGGCGAGCCGGTCGGCGCCGCGATCAGGGCCCTCCTGACCCAGCGTCCCGCCGTCGTGATCACCAGCGGCGGCACCGGGCTGAACCCGGACGACCGGACCCCCGACGTCACCCGGCCCCTGCTGGACCGCGAAATCCCCGGCATCATGGAGGCGATCCGGCGTGCCGGCGCCGCCAAAACGCCGCTGGCGGCGCTCAGCCGCGGCTACGCGGGCGCGGCGGGGAAGTCCTTCATTGTTAATCTGCCCGGCTCACCAAAGGGCGTCATGGACGGACTCACCGTCCTGGACCCGCTGATCGGGCACCTCTGCGACCAGTTGGAAGGCAACCATGGGCACTGAAGCATTCGAGGTGGTATCCGCGGTCCTCAGCGCGGAGCCAATCTCCGTAGACCGGGCCATCGCTGCCGTGGAAGGCGATACCGCGGGTGCGGTGGTCAGCTTCAGCGGCGTGGTGCGCAACCACGACGGCGGCAAGGCAGTTGACCGCCTCAGCTACAGCGCGCACCCCACGGCGCACCAGGTGATGGCCGACGTCGTCGCCCAACTGGTTGCCGAACAAAACGCCGGCGGGGGTGCGGGGGAGGACGGCGGAAAGCCGGTCCGCATCTGGGCGGCCCACCGGATCGGCATGCTGCAGATCGGCGACCCCGCACTGGTCTGCGCCGTGTCCGCAGCCCACCGGGGGCAGGCCTTCGCCGTGTGCTCCGAACTGGTGGACCGGATCAAGGAGCAGGTGCCCATCTGGAAGGAACAGTTCTTCTCCGACGGCACTGTTGAATGGGTGGGCGCCGGCGGCTGACCGCCGGCCGTTTCCGGCTGTTTCCTGCCGTTTCGGGCGGTGCCGCGGCGTCCTGCGAGGTAACGCACACCGTCCGGTTCCGGGGCGCCCCGGGCCCGACGGTAGGGTTAACGGCATGACCGAACAACACTCCGAAGCCAAGCGCGTCGCCATCTTGGGCGCCAACGGACGCATGGGCGCCGAAGCCGTCAAAGCCGTTGAAGCCGCACCCGACATGGAACTCGTCGCTGCGCTGGGACGGGGCGACTCCCTGGACCAGGTCACCGCCGCCGGAGCGCAGTACCTTTTGGACCTGACAGTTCCCGAAAGCACCGAAGCCAACGTCCGCTTCGCCGTCGAAAACAACATCCACGCCGTTGTGGGGACCACCGGCTGGGATGCCGGCCGCCTGTCCGCGCTCGAAGCCCTGTTGGCAGCGCACCCGGAAACCGGCGTGCTGATCGCACCCAACTTTGCCGTGGGATCGGTATTGGCTTCGGCCTTCGCCGCCAAGGCTTCAAAGTACTTCGAGTCGGTGGAGATCATTGAGCTGCACCACCCGGACAAGGTGGACGCCCCTTCGGGAACCGCTGTCCGCACCGCCCAGCTCATCGCCGCGGAACGCGAGGCCGCCCAGGTGCCCGCAAGCCCGGACGCCACCACCAGTGAACTGGCCGGCGCCCGCGGCTGCGACGTTGACGGTGTACGCGTCCACAGCGTCAGGCTCCGCGGCCTGGTGGCCCACCAGGAAGTCCTCCTCGGCAGCGCCGGTGAGCAGCTGACGCTGCGCCACGACTCGTTCGACCGCGCGTCCTTCATGCCCGGCGTCCTGCTCGGCGTCCGCAACGTGGCCGCCCACCCCGGGCTCACCGTGGGGCTGGACGGCTACCTGGACCTGGGTTTCTAGGCGATGGACGGTTTCCTGGCAGGCTTCCGCAAGAACCGCACCAAGATCTGGGTGGGGCTTGTCACGCTGCTCCTGGTGTTCTACCTGGTGGTGTCCCTCCAGCGCTCCATCCTGCTCCTGACGGACAGCAACCTCACGGCGCAGGCCATCGGGGCCGCCTACCTGGTTCTGCCGATCGTTGGCGCATGGGCGCTGATCCGCGAGCTGATGTTCGGTGCCCGGACGGAGCAGATGGCCAAGGTCCTTGAAGCCGAGGGCGGCCTCCCCGTGGACGAACTGCCCCGGACACCGGCCGGGCGGATCATCCGGGAAGCGGCCGACGCAGAGTTCGAAAAGTACAAGGCCGAAGCGGAAGCCGCACCCGACGACTGGCGGTCCTGGTTCCGGCTCAGCTGCGCCTACGATGCCGCCGGCGACAGGAAGCGGGCCCGCGCGTCCATGCGCGACGCCGGCAGGCTCTTCCGCGGCAAGGTCTCTGCCTAGCTCCTACCGCGGGAGTTTCAGCTGCCCGCGGCCCAGCTGGCTGGCCGCATGGCCCACCCACTCGAGCGGACCCCGCCACTTCAGCAGTACGAAGACCATGCCCACCACCACAGCTGTGGCTGCCTGGGCGAAGTACATGCCGTCCTCGGTCCAGCCGGCGGGCAGCGGCTTGAGATAGAAGCCTGACACCACCCACACATGGACCGTGTACAGGGTGAGTGTCATGGCGCCGGCACCGCGCAGCGGAAGCAGCAGGTCCAGGTCCACCCACTCCGCCAACCGGCCCAGGAGCAGGCAGGCTCCGATGACCGCCGCTGCTACGCCGGAAGTGTGCAGCAGGTCCAGGGAGGTGCCGGAATGCGGGGCGGCGGACGCCAGCCACCACCATGACCCCTCCTGCCTGATACCGGTCAGGTTCACCTGCAGGACGCTGTCCAGCGGATATCCCGGCGCATTGAGGACCTTCTCCAGTGCGGCACGCCCGCCCCAGTCCTCCATTGCCGTCACGCCCAGCACCTTCGCGGCGACCGCAACAACTGTCCCGCCGGCCAGCAGCGCCACCGGGACCAGGGCCTTGCTGAGCACCAGCCGGCCGATGGCGAGCCCCACGAGGAGGTATGACATCCACTGGAACACCGGGTAGTAGCCGGTGAGGAACACGTCGGCGACCAGCCGGGCGGGTGTTGCCAGGTCCTCCCAGCCGGGATTGTGGCCAAGCTGCAGGGGCGGCTCCGCGGTGAGCAGCCAGGGGCGGAGCAGGTACGCCAGGACGGGGGAGCCGACGATCCATCCGGCTGCCCAGGCGCAGAGCTGCTTCAGGCCCATGCCCAGGAACGGCAGGATGCACAGGAACAGGACTGCGTAGTGGACCAGAATGACGGCCAGGTTGACTTCGAGGCCGCCCAGGCTGAGTCCGACGGCGGCGATCACCAGGGCCCGGAGCGCCACTCCGCGGCGTGCGGCTGAGAGTTCACCAGCTGCGAGTGGCCTGTTCTTACCGGTTGACAGGGCCAGCCCGACGCCGGCCAGCACGGCGAACAGGGCAGCCGCCCGCCCGGAGAAGGCCAGTCCGATCCAGGTGGGGGTAAGGCTGGCGTTCGATTCAAAGGTGGGGAGCAGATGGGTGGCCATCATGCCCAGCAGGGCAATCCCGCGCGCGGCATCGATGCCGTAGAGCCGTCCCGGTGCCTGGCCGGCTGCCGTTTTCCGGGGTGCCCTGGCCGGGTTGCGGGAAGTCATGAACCGAATCGTCTCACACGGGCGGCGCGGCCTGCTGTCACGCCGGGGAGTCCTCCCTGGCAGCCGCGCGGACGGAGCGGCAACCCTTGTGTTCGAATATATGTTCGAATACGATGGTGCGCATGCAGACGCCAACGCCGGAGATTCCCGCCTACGGGTCAGGCCGCCACGAGTCCACCGGCCGTACCGCCAGCCGCGTGCCGGCAAGCCCCGAGCCGGGAACGGGACTCCTGAAGGCCATGAGCCCTGGGGTAGTCGATTTCCTCTTCCGCCAACTCGTGGCCGGAAAGCCCGCGGAGGATGTCCAGTGGGAGCGGGAAGGCGTCAGCCTCGCCGCACAGCCCGAAGGTGCCGAGCTTGCCCGCCGCCTGGCCGAAACGGACCTGGACGCCCTGACGCCGCTGGAACTGTTCCACTACGTCCGGGCCGCGCAGCGCCTTTCGGACTGGGCCGAGGAACTCCGCCGGGCAGCCGTCGGCCGGTACTGCGGCAGCCCATGACCCCGGGAACCCCCAATTTGACGTTCATCACGCCCGCGGCATTGTCCTAACCAGCGGGGGACAGGGTAACGTTTTTCCCATGGCTGACTCTTCCGCGCACATCCCTGCCCTCGGTACGCTCCTGACCGCTATGGTCACGCCGTTCACCAAGGACGGCGCCGTGGATTACGACCAGGCAGCGGCCCTGGCCAGCAAGCTCGTGGACGACGGCTGCGACGGCCTGGTAGTCACCGGCACCACCGGCGAGACGTCCACCCTGACGGACGAAGAGAACCTCGGCATGTTCCGGGCGGTCAAGGACGCCGTGGGCGGCCGCGCCGCCATCATCGCCGGCACCGGAACCAACGACACCGCGCACTCGGTCCACCTTTCCCAGCAGGCTGCAGCCCTCGGCGTCGACGGCCTCCTGCTGGTGACGCCCTACTACAACAAGCCCAGCCAGGCAGGCGTCCAGGCCCACTTCGAAACCGTCGCCTCGGCAGTGGATGTCCCCGTCATGCTCTACGACATTCCCGGCCGGTCCTCCATCGCCATCGAACCGGACACCATGATCCGGCTGGCGGAGCACCCCAACATCGTTGCCGTCAAGGACGCCAAGGCGGACATGGTTGCCGCCGCCCGCGTCATGGCCGAGACGGACCTCCTCTTCTACTCGGGCGACGACGGACTGACCCTGCCCTGGATGGCACTGGGTGCCGTAGGCCTCGTGGGCGTCACCACCCATGTGGCCACCCGCCGGTTCCGTGAGCTCATTGACGCCGTCAACGCCAACGACCTCGGCACCGCCCGGAAGATCAACTTCGAACTCCTGCCCGTGGTGCGCGCCACCATGAGCAGGGTCCAGGGCGCCGTGGCCGCCAAGCAGATTCTTAAATGGCAGGGAGTCCTGCCCAACTCGATCGTCCGTTTGCCCCTCGTGGAGCCGGACGAAGCCGAGATCGAAACCATCCGCGGGGATTTGGCGGAAGCGGGGCTGGTCTACTCCTGAGGACGACGACCGGCACCCTTCCGCCTGGAAAGTAGTGCAATATGACCCAAACTGCCCTTACCGGCCTTGTCACACCTCCGCGCCTGCCGCAGGACACGCTCCGCATCGTCCCGCTCGGCGGGCTTGGGGAGATCGGCCGGAACATGACCGTGTTCGAAATCGGCGGCAAGCTGCTGATTGTCGACTGCGGCGTCCTCTTCCCGGAGGAAACACAGCCCGGCGTTGACCTGATCCTGCCTGATTTCTCGTACATCGAGGACCGGATGGCAGACATCGTGGCCGTTGTCCTCACCCACGGCCACGAGGACCACATCGGCGCTGTCCCGTACCTGCTGCGGCTCCGCAACGACATTCCGCTGGTGGGCTCACAGCTGACCCTCGCGCTGATCGAAGCCAAGCTGCAGGAACACCGCATCCGGCCGTACACGCTCACGGTCGAAGAGGGCCAGGTGGAGAAGTTCGGCCCGTTCGAGTGCGAATTCGTTGCCGTGAACCACTCCATCCCGGATGCCCTGGCCGTGTTCCTGCGTACCGCCGGCGGAACCGTGCTGCACACGGGCGACTTCAAGATGGACCAGCTGCCCCTGGACGGACGCATCACGGACCTGCGGCACTTCGCCAAGCTCGGCGAAGAAGGCGTGGACCTGTTCATGTCCGACTCCACCAACGCTGACGTGCCCGGCTTCACCACCGCCGAAAAAGAGATTGGCCCCACGCTGGAACGCCTGTTCGGCCAGGCCAGCAAGCGCATCATCGTGGCCTCCTTCTCCTCACACGTCCACCGCGTGCAGCAGGTCCTGGACGCCGCAGCCAAGCACAACCGCAAGGTGGCGTTCGTTGGCCGCTCCATGGTCCGCAACATGGCCATCGCCGAAAAGCTGGGCTACCTCGACGTGCCGGCCGGGCTCATCGTGGACATCAAGAACATCGACAACCTTCCGGATAACCGCGTGGTCCTGATGTCCACCGGTTCCCAGGGTGAACCCATGGCAGCGCTCTCGCGCATGGCCAACGGTGACCACCGTGTGGTGGTGGGTGACGGCGATACTGTCATCCTGGCCTCGAGCCTCATCCCCGGCAACGAGAACGCCGTGTTCCGGATCATCAACGGCCTGCTCAAGCTCGGCGCCGACGTGATCCACAAGGGCAACGCCAAGGTCCACGTCTCCGGCCACGCCGCCGCCGGTGAACTGCTGTACTGCTACAACATCCTCGAGCCGCTCAACGCCATGCCCGTGCACGGCGAGACCCGCCACCTGCTGGCCAACGGCAAGATCGCCATCGAGTCCGGCGTCCCGGAGGCAAGCGTGATCCTCTCGGACAACGGAACCGTCATTGACCTGCATGATCACCGCGCGGACGTGGTGGGCCAGGTGGAAGTTGGCTTCGTCTACGTGGACGGCTCCAGCGTTGGCGAGATCACCGACGCCGACCTCAAGGACCGGCGCATCCTGGGTGACGAAGGCTTCATCTCGATCATCACCGTCATCCACCGCGCCACCGGCAAGGTGGTATCCGGACCGGAGATCCATGCCCGCGGCGTAGCCGAGGACGATTCCGTCTTTGACGACATCATCCCCAAGATCAACGCTGCGCTGGAGGAAGCGGTCCTCAACAACAAGGACCACACCAGCCACCAGCTCCAGCAGGTGGTCCGCCGGGTAGTGGGCACCTGGGTCAACCGCAAGTTGCGCCGCAAGCCCATGATCATCCCCGTGGTGCTCGAGGCCTGACCGCCGCAGCAGTTCCAACCCCAGCGCGTGGGAGGCAAAGGGCCCGGTTCCACTGGAACCGGGCCCTTTGTCCATCCGGCGCCCAGCTGGATTGCGGGGGCCGGGCGGCCCGATATCCCCGGAATCACAGCATGCTTCCGGTACCGTGGCTACTATGGCCACACGTACTACTTCCGCGCCCAAAGGTACCGGCAGGGGCGGTTCCGGCAGCAAAGCCGGCAGCTCCACAGGCCGCGGAACCGGCTCGTCAGCAGGCAAGGCCCCCCGCGGCGGCTCGTCCAGCACCGCGCGCACCCGCCAACTCCCCGCCGTCGAACACCACCAGCCCTGGCTGGCGAGGGTGGTAGGCGGCGCCTGGCTGGGGCTGGGGCACATGGTGGGCGGCGGAGTCCGGCGCATCGGCCACGACGTCAGCGACATCCCCGCCGAGGAACGCCGCGACGGCGCCGCACTGTTCAACCTCGCCCTGGGCGTCTTCATCGCCACATTTGCCTGGTGGGGCCTGACCGGGTGGTTCCCTGACGCCGTCTACGCGGTAGTGAACGGCACCTTCGGCTGGATCTCCCTGCTGCTGCCCCTCATGCTCTTTGTGTGTGCCTTCCGGCTTTTCCGGGTGCCATCGGACGGCCGCGGCAACAACCGGGTAGGCATCGGGTTCCTGGTGATGACGTTCGCCGGCTCCGGCCTGGCGCATATCCTGGGTGGCCAGCCCACTGTCGCCGACGGTTTCGACGGCCTCCGGCAGGCAGGCGGCATGCTGGGCTTCCTCGTCGCAACCCCCCTGGCAGCCATCCATCCTGCCGTGCCGACGGTCCTCTACGGCGTCCTGGCGTTCATCTCCCTGCTCATCATCACCGCCACGCCGTTCACGGCCATCCCGCGACGCCTGCGCGGAGCCTACGAACACCTCATGGGCATCGACCTGATGGAGCAGGAACAGGCTGGCGATGCCCACGACCGCAGCTACCTGGACCGGCCCGAGCCGGCCGCGCCCAAGAAGAAAAAGCGGCGCCTCTTCGGCAAGGACGAAGAAGCCGACGCCGGCCTCGAGGGTTACGTGGGCGACGAAGCCTTTGAGCACGCGGTTATTGACGACGACGAGCCACAGCCGTCGCGGCCCGCTCCCGGCGTCCGCCGGCCCACCCAGGCGGAGATCGCCGTCGAGAAGATCAAGGCGGCCCAGGGCCTGGGTGCCGGTTCGCAGGCGGCTCCGCCGGAGAACGCCACCGAGGCCATTCCGCTGGTTATCCCCGGCGCCGCCGCTCCCGGGAAACCGGCCGCCGCACCCACGGTGCCCGCCAACCCGGTGGCGCCCGCGCCGCCGCCCGTGCCTATCCCGCAGCGGACCGAGCAGCTCTCCCTCGCCGGGGACGTGACCTACACGCTCCCTGCCTCGGACTTCCTTACCCCGGGGTCCATCCCTAAGGAGCGCACCGAGGCCAACGACGCCGTCGTCGCCGCCCTGACCGACACCTTGACGCAGTTCAACGTCGATGCCACCGTGACGGGCTTCAGCCGCGGCCCCACTGTGACCCGCTACGAGATCGAACTCTCGCCGGGCACCAAGGTGGAACGCGTTACGGCGCTGTCCAAGAACATCTCCTACGCCGTGGCCTCCAGCGACGTCCGCATCCTCAGCCCCATCCCGGGCAAATCGGCCATCGGCATCGAGATCCCCAACACTGACCGTGAAACCGTCTCCCTGGGCGACGTGCTGCGCAGCCAGAACGCCCGCAGGACGGACCACCCCATGGTCATGGGCGTGGGCAAGGACGTCGAGGGCGGCTACGTGGTGGCCAACCTCGCCAAGATGCCACACCTCCTGGTGGCCGGTGCCACCGGTGCCGGTAAGTCGTCGTTCGTGAACTCGATGATCACCTCCATCCTGATGCGCTCCACTCCTGACGAGGTGCGCATGGTGATGGTTGACCCCAAGCGCGTGGAACTGACCGCCTACGAAGGCGTTCCGCACCTGATCACGCCCATCATCACCAACCCGAAGAAGGCCGCCGAGGCCCTCCAGTGGGTGGTCCGCGAGATGGACGCCCGCTACGACGACCTCGCCAATTACGGCTTCAAGCACATCGACGACTTCAACAAGGCCGTCCGTGCCGGCAAGGTCCAGCCGCCGCCCGACTCCAAGCGGGTGATCCGTCCCTACCCGTACCTGCTGGTGATTGTGGACGAGCTCGCCGACCTCATGATGGTGGCCCCGCGTGACGTCGAAGACTCGATCGTCCGCATCACCCAGCTGGCCCGTGCGGCCGGCATCCACCTGGTGCTGGCCACCCAGCGGCCCTCCGTGGACGTGGTCACCGGCCTGATCAAGGCCAACGTGCCCTCGCGCATGGCCTTTGCCACGTCCTCCGTCACGGACTCCCGCGTTGTCCTGGACCAGCCCGGCGCCGAGAAGCTGATCGGCCAGGGCGACGCGCTTTTCCTGCCAATGGGCGCCTCGAAAGCCATGCGCGTCCAGGGCGCCTGGGTCACCGAATCCGAAATCCACAAGGTGGTGGAACACGTCAAGGGACAGCTGCAGGCCGTCTACCGCGACGACGTCGCCCCCGAAGCGGAAAAGAAGCAGATCGACGACGACATCGGGGACGACCTCGAGGTGCTGCTGCAGGCCACCGAGCTGGTGGTCACCACCCAGTTCGGCTCCACGTCAATGCTGCAGCGCAAGCTGCGGGTGGGCTTCGCCAAGGCCGGCCGCCTGATGGACCTCCTCGAGTCCAGGGGCGTGGTGGGACCGTCCGAAGGCTCAAAGGCCCGTGACGTCCTGGTCAAGCCGGACGACCTCGCGCCCGTCCTGGCAGCCATGAAGGGCCAGCAATCACCCGCGGCGCCGGATGCGCAGACTGCTGCCCTGAGCGATAACGCCAACGCCAACATCGCCCAAGGAGGATACGCCGAAGACCTGGTGGCGGCCGACCTGGACCAGCGGAAGCAAAACGTCGAATATTACGACGGCTCCGATTCCGCGCCAGGCGGCTACGGGGACGACGACGAGGGGTCCGAGGACGCCTGGTCACTGACCGGTCGCTAGCCCGGGGACTGTAGCCTAGAAACGTGACTAGCACTGATGCAACCGCCGCCGGCAAGGGCCGTGCCGGGGTCTGGAACCTACCCAACGTCCTGACCATGATCCGCATCGCGCTGGTGCCCTTCTTCGTCTGGTTCCTGATCGCCGACGCCCCCGGGCTGCACAGCGAATCCGGGATCTGGCGCTGGGCCGCCGTGGTGGCCTTCGCCGTCGCGATCTACACGGACAAGCTCGACGGCGACATCGCCAGGAGCCGGAACCTCGTCACGGACTTCGGCAAGATCGCCGATCCCATTGCCGACAAGCTGCTCATCGGCTCCGCACTGGTGATGCTGTCCGTGCTGGGCGAACTGCCTTGGTGGATGACGCTGGTGATCCTGGTCCGTGAATGGGGAATTACCGGCCTGCGGTTCTTCGTCATCCGCTACGGCGTGATCCCGGCCTCCCGGGGCGGCAAGCTCAAGACCGTGGTCCAGACCGCCGCGATTTTCCTCTATCTCCTGCCGCTGGGGGCAGTGGCGCCCTGGCTGACGTGGGTGGCGTTCGCGGTGATGCTCGCCGCGGTGCTGATCACGGTCTGGACCGGCGTCGAGTATGTCGTAGAGGCTCTGCGGCTCCGGGCCAAGGGCAAGCTGCAGGCACGCGCGGACCGGGGCCAGGAACAGCCATGACCAACCTCCACCATTTGGCCGGCGAGGCGGTCCGGCAGGCGCTGGAGGCCGGACGGACGGTGGCCACTGCGGAGTCGCTGACCGCGGGGATGGTTTCAGCCGTCCTGGCCGATACCCCGGGAGCCTCGGGCATGCTTCAGGGCGGGGTGGTGGCCTACCAGAACTCGGTTAAGGAAGCCGTGTTGAACGTCGCCGGCGATCTCCTCGACAAGGTGGGATCCGTGGACGGCGGTGTGGCCAGTGCCATGGCCGCCGGCGCCAGGGCTGCCCTGGGCGCTGACATCGGCGTCAGCACTACCGGCGTCGCCGGCCCCGAGCCGCATGACGGCAAACCCGTTGGCACTGTCTTTGTAGGCATTGCCACAGCTGGGGGAGCGGCAGCCTATGAGTACCACTTCGAGGGGACCCGTCCCGAAATCCGGGGACAGGCCTGCGGAGCGGCGCTGGAACGGCTCCTCGAAGCACTTTCTCCTGATCAGGCCCGGCAGGAGCCGAGCCAGCGGCGCCCCTTGTTACCGGGAGTAAAGTTGCCGGGAACAAAAGCCGGTACCGATTAGTTATTACATTGTGTCGCTTCCGAAGAGCGGAGGCGCCTAGGATGAAATGACCACGACGGTTCGCTTGACGGCGGACCTGACTTATGAGGGAGCAAGGCGATACAGATGGTAAAGCAGCCCGTATCCGTAAACGGCGTTGTCCGCTGGAAGGATGTGGGCCTCGCCGATCAGGCTAAGAGCGAACAAAAGGAGCGCAAGATGGTTGTACTTCGTCACGAAATTGGTGATGTCCTGCGCGATGTCCGCCAGCGTCAGGGGCGCACGCTCCGTGAAGTCTCGCACAGCGCCCGGGTCTCCCTTGGTTACCTCAGCGAAGTTGAGCGCGGACAGAAGGAAGCATCGTCCGAGCTACTGTCCTCGATTTGCTCGGCCCTGGATGTTCCGTTGTCAAGCATGCTCCGCGAGGTCAGCGACCGGGTGGCAGTCGCAGAAGGCGTCGCCGTACCGGACACCGTTCCGCAGGAATTCTCCCAGCGTTACGGCCGCGACCTTGAGCGCGACCTGAATACCGAACTCAACGACGAACTGTCTACCGGCCTCCTCTCCGGCGCCCGCTAAGGGTTGCCCGCCCGGTAACGGGCCCTGGAGCACACGAAACCCCCGGCCACAGGCCGGGGGTTTCGTCGTTTCGGTCCTGAACCGGTCCCTTAGGCCCGGGGGTCTTCGGAATCGCTGTCCTGGGGAAAACCGTCGCGTTCGTAGGTGGCATTGAGCTTCGCCATATACCGCGCCAGTTCCTGGAGGTCGCCAAGCGGCCATTCGCCGAGCCGTTCCCGGAATACCTGCCGGCGGGCGTCCTGTACTTCGTGCATCTTCTCCTCGCCCTTCGGCGTCAGCCTGATGGACTGCGCCCGGCCGTCCAGGGGATCGGCCTCCTTCGACACCAGGCCGAGGCCTTCCAGGAAGGCGATCTGGCGGCTGACCGACGGCTTGCCCACTCCGATGTTAATGGCGAGATCCGTGAGCCGGATAGTGCCCTCTTTCCGGATGACGGAAAGCAGCCCGTAGGCGGCCGGTTCCATGTCCGGGTGTACCTCACGGGACAACTGGTTGGAGATTGCCCGGGCCCGCCGCCAGAACAGGCTGATCTGGTGTTCCACGTTCTGCAGCGCGGAGTCCACGGTGTCCTCGGTCGGAGTGCTGCCCGGCAGGGCGTCGGGGGAGTTGCTCATGGCAACAATTCTAGGGTCCGGCGCATGAGAGAATCTTCCGATGCGATTGAGCGACTACTGGCGGCTGATGGATGACGAGTTCGGTGCGGGCTATTCCCGCGTCCTGAGCAGCACGCTGGTCCTGTCCGGCGTTGGCGGCAGGACCGCAGACCAGGCCCTGGCTGCCGGCGTGGAGCCCCGCAGGGTGTGGCTCGCCCTGTGCGACGTCCAGGATGTGCCCGCGGAGCGGCGGCTCGGCAGGGACGTCAAACCGCGCCGCGACTAGCAGCCATGCCCGGTTTTTCGGCTGACACGCCGGGAAGCTGTTCGAATACCTGTTCGGATATGACTATGATTTTTACAGCGGGTTATCCACATAGCCGTTGTCATCCGGCCGGAATGTCAGTGGGTCCCCTTAGCGTCAGAGATGACCAATAAACGGCCGCGAAGGCCACCATCGAGAAAGCATTAGAGGTGTCAACCATGGCGGCAGCCCCGGATCGTGCAAAAGCGCTGGAAGCAGCACTGGCCCAGATTGACAAGCAGTTCGGCAAGGGCTCTGTCATGCGCCTGGGCGACGAAGTCCGTGCCCCTATCGAAGTCATTCCCACCGGCTCCATCGCCCTGGACGTCGCCCTGGGAATTGGCGGCCTTCCCCGCGGCCGTGTCGTCGAAATCTACGGGCCGGAATCGTCCGGTAAGACCACCGTCGCCCTCCACGCCGTGGCCAGCGCCCAGCGTGCCGGAGGCATCGCTGCCTTCATCGACGCTGAGCACGCCCTGGACCCGGACTACGCAGCCAAGCTGGGCGTGGACACGGACGCCCTCCTCGTATCGCAGCCGGACACCGGTGAGCAGGCGTTGGAGATCATGGACATGCTGGTCGGCTCAGGCTCGCTGGACATCGTGGTCATCGACTCCGTGGCAGCCCTGGTACCCCGCGCCGAAATCGAAGGCGACATGGGAGACAGCCACGTCGGCCTGCAGGCCCGCCTGATGAGCCAGGCGCTGCGTAAGATCACCGGCCGCCTGAGCCAGACCAAAACCACCGCCATCTTCATTAACCAGCTGCGTGAAAAGATCGGTGTCTTCTTCGGTTCTCCCGAAACCACCACCGGTGGTAAGGCCTTGAAGTTCTACGCGTCGGTCCGCATCGACGTCCGCCGGATCCAGACCCTCAAAGAGGGTGCCGATTCCGTGGGTAACCGGACCAAAGCGAAGATCGTCAAGAACAAGATGGCTCCGCCCTTTAAGATTGCCGAGTTCGACATCATCTACGGCCAGGGCATCTCCCGCGAAGGCGGAATCATTGACATGGGCGTGGAGCACGGCATCATCAAGAAGTCCGGCTCCTGGTTCACCTATGACGGTGACCAGCTGGGCCAGGGCATGGAAAACTCCCGCCGGTTCCTGCGCGACAACCCCGAACTTGCGGCCGAGCTGGAACGGCTGATCAAGGAAAAGCTGGGCGTCGGGGTCAAGCCGGCTGACGCGGAATCCAAAGAGGATTCCCCGAAGCTGAAGGCCGTCGACGGGTTCTAGCAGTTGACTGGCTTTGAAAAACGCCGGGGCGGGTCCGCAGGGGCCCGCCGCCGGCGAACCGGCGCCTCCTCGGCAGGCCCGCAGGAAACGGAACTCTCGGCCTATCCCGGTTCACCGGGATTCGGCGACCGCGAGCCTGACCCGGTTACCGTAGCGCAGACCATCGTCTACCGGCAGCTCACAGTGTCGGCCAAGAGCCGGCTCCAGCTGGCCAAAAAGCTCGCCGAACGGAATATCCCGGAGGACGTTGCCGAATCGGTGCTGGACAAATTTGAGGATGCCCGGCTGATCGATGACGCCGAGTTCGCCAACATGTGGGTCCGCAGCCGCTCGCAATCACGCAAGCTGGCGAAGGGTGCACTGCGCCGGGAACTGGCAGAGAAGGGCATCGACGAGGAATCCGCGGCCGCGGCACTGGAACAGCTCTCTGACCAGGATGAGGAGGAGGCCGCCCGGGCTCTCGTCGAACGCAAGCTTCGCCCCGGCACGGACCTCGAAGACCGTGCAGAGCGGGACAAGGCCACCCGGCGGCTGGCGTCGATGCTGGCCCGCAAGGGCTACCAGCCGTCCCAGGCATTCCGCATTGTCGGCGAGGTCCTCGACTCCCGGTCCGGCCATCCCGGCGAAGACTGACGGGCCACACAACAAACCAGTTGCCCAGGCCCGGGTAGCGGGCCCCAGCATGGCCCGGGACTCCGGGAGCCAGCCCCAACCTTGCACAGCCGGTACCCTTAACAGGTGAGTTTGACCATTCCCTCCCCCTTTTCCGGCGCCCCCACCGAAGAACCGGTGTCAGGCCTGCCACGCGAAGCCACGCCCCGTACCTACCAGGTGCGGACCTTCGGCTGCCAGATGAACGTCCACGACTCCGAGCGGATCGCCGGGATGCTCGAGGACGCCGGTTACGTCCCCGCGGACGGTGACCGGGCCGACGTCGTTGTCTTCAACACGTGCGCCGTGCGTGAGAACGCGGACAACAAACTCTACGGAAACCTTGGAATCCTGGCGCCCGTCAAGGCCGCGAACCCGGGGATGCAGATCGCAGTGGGCGGCTGCCTGGCGCAGAAGGACCGCGAAACCATCCTGAAGAAGGCCCCGTGGGTGGACGCCGTTTTTGGTACCCACAACGTCGGCGCACTCCCTGCGCTGCTGGAACGGGCCCGGCACAACAACGAAGCCCAGCTGGAAATCCTGGAATCCCTGGATGTCTTCCCCTCCACACTCCCCACCAAGCGTGACTCCGTCTACGCCGGCTGGGTCTCCATCTCCGTTGGCTGCAACAACACCTGCACGTTCTGCATCGTGCCGGCGCTGCGTGGCAAGGAAAAGGACCGCAGGCCCGGGGACATCCTCGCTGAAATCCAGGCACTCGTGGACGACGGCGCCATTGAGGTCACCCTCCTGGGCCAGAACGTGAACTCATACGGCGTGGAATTCGGGGACCGCCAGGCGTTCTCCAAGCTCCTGCGGGCCTGTGGCGACATCGAGGGCCTGGAACGTGTCCGCTTCACCAGCCCGCATCCCGCAGCCTTCACGGACGACGTCATCGACGCCATGGCGGAAACTCCCAACGTCATGCCGCAGCTGCACATGCCGCTGCAGTCCGGATCCGACAGCATCCTGAAGGCCATGAAGCGGTCGTACCGGTCCACGAAGTTCCTGGGCATCCTGGACAAGGTCCGGGAGAAGATCCCGCACGCAGCCATCTCCACCGACATCATCGTCGGGTTCCCCGGCGAAACCGAAGAGGACTTCCAGGCCACGCTGGACGTCGTGGAAAAGTCCCGCTTCGCCACCGCCTTCACCTTCCAGTACTCCAAGCGTCCCGGCACTCCGGCCGCGGACCTGCCGGACCAGCTGCCCAAGGCAGTGGTCCAGGAACGCTTCGAGCGTCTGACGGCCCTGCAGGACAGGATCGCCGCTGAAGAGAACAAAAAGCAGCTGGGCCGCCGCGTGGAGGTTATGGTCACCGCGCAGTCCGGGCGGAAGGCAGAAGAAACCCACCGCCTGTCCGGACGTTCACGGGACCAGCGGCTGGTTCATTTCTCGGTCCCGGAGGGGGCGCCCGCCCCCAGGCCCGGCGACCTCGTCAGCGTCACCATTACGGAGGCCGGCGCCTTCCACCTCCTTGCGGATCCCGCGCCGGGGGATTACAGCCTTCGGCGTTCCCGCGCGGGTGACGCCTGGGACAGGTCCCAGGCTGATTCCTGCGGTGTCCCCGCACCGGGCACCGGCGACGCGCGCAAGGGCGTTTCGCTCGGCATGCCCTCGCTGCCCGTGCGCACTTCCTGATCCGTGGGCACCCCGCCCGTCATCGCCGTCGTCGGTCCCACCGGGTCCGGAAAATCCGATCTTGCCGTCAACCTGGCACTTGAGCTGGACGGTGAGGTCATTAATGCCGATGCCATGCAGTTCTACCGCGGCATGGACATCGGAACCGCCAAGATCACCCCGGCCGAGCGGCGGGGCATACCGCACCATCTCCTGGACATCCTCGATGTCACGCAGGAGGCCAGCGTCTCGGACTTCCAGCAGCAGGCACGGCAGTTGATCGGGAACATCCACGCCCGCGGGAAACGGGCCATCCTGGTGGGCGGCTCCGGCCTTTACGTCCGCGCCGCCCTCGACGTCCTCGAATTTCCCGGGACCGACCCGGAGCTGCGCCGCACCCTGGAAGCAGACCTGGCCGCGCACGGCACAGCAGCCCTGCGGGCCCGCCTCCAGGACGTGGACCCGGCCTCGGCCGAACGTTTGAACGATGACCGGCGCATCATCCGCGCACTGGAAGTCCATCAGCTCACCGGCCGGCCCTTCAGTTCCTTCATGCCCCGGCGGGAGTACTTCCAGCCTGCCGTCCAGATCGGCTTGTCTGTTGACCGCGCGGCACTGCATGAACGGCTGGCCGCCCGGGTGCACGCCATGGTGGACACCGGCTTGCTGGCTGAAGTCCGCCTACTTGATGGACTGGGACTGCGCACCGGGAAGACCGCGTGCCGTGCCTTGGGCTACTCGCAGTTCCTGCAGGTCCTCGACAGCGCCGCCACGGTGGCCGAGGCTGTTGAAAGCACCATCGTCGCCACCAGGCAGTTCGCACGCCGCCAGCTGACCTGGTTCCGCGCCGACCCGAGGATCACGTGGATCGACTGGCAGGACCCGGAATTGGTGGCCCGGGCGGCAGGCCTTTGCGGCCGGTAGCCAAACCCAACCAGTAGCCCGGACGCGTCCGGTTTCCAGGGCCGCTGGGCCTGCCGGTAGGCTTGACGGCATGGATGCAACCCTGACAGAGACTCCCGGAACCGCCTTTCAAACGCTGGCAGGGCTGCGCTTCTCCAAGGGGCACGGAACCGGTAACGACTTCGTCCTGGTGGCCGATCCGGAGGGTGCACACACCATCGACGCCGGCCACGTGGCCGCCCTGTGCAACCGGCACCTTGGCATCGGCGGAGATGGCCTGATCCGGGCCGTGCCGTCACGCTTCCTTCCCGAGGGCCGCGAGATCCTCGCCGCCAACCCCGACGCCGAGTGGTTCATGGATTACCGGAACGGCGACGGGTCGCTGTCCGAAATGTGCGGCAACGGCGTCCGGGTCTTTGTCCACTTCCTCCGTGCTGAAGGGCTGATCGATCTCCCGGTGGGCGGCGCCCTTGCCATTGGCACCCGCGGCGGCCTGAAGACAGTGGTGCGCACCGCTGACGGCTATGCAGTGGACATGGGACCGTGGGAGTTCATTTTCCCCGGTGAGGCCACGGCCAAAGCCATGGACTCGCTGGTGACCGCCGAAGGCCTTGAGGTCCCGCGCCCGGCCCTCTCAGTCAGCATGGGCAACCCGCATACCGTGGTTGCCCTCGCCGAACTGGCCGAGCTTGAATCAACCCGCCTCTACACCGCCCCTGCTGTGGAACCGGTCCCGGCAAACGGAACCAACGTTGAATTCGTGGTTCCGTCCGAGCCGCTGGTCCTCGATGGCATCGGCTCCGTCACCATGCGGGTCCACGAACGCGGCGTGGGGGAGACGCAGTCCTGCGGCACGGGAGCCTGCGCCGCAGCCGTCGCGATCCGCCACTGGGCCGGGGCCGGAGCCCCGGACGCCTGGCGCGTGAACGTTCCGGGCGGAGTGGTGGGCGTTAAGTTCTTCGCAGGCCCCGGCGGCCACGAGCATGTGGAGCTCAGCGGCCCGGCCGTCATTGTGGCGTCTGGGACGCTTTCCTGACTTTCAGTACGCGGAACGATTTCGACGTTGACTCCCGCGTCACCGTGAAGGACGCGTCGAGTTCTGCCGCCAGCCAGCGCTGCAGCGAATCCGAGCCCAGGTTCTTCTGGACCACCAGGTAGGCAGTTCCTCCCGGCGCCAGCCGCGGCAGCCAAAGTTTCAGCAGGGAGTGCAGCTCATCCTTGCCGATCCGGATTGGCGGGTTCGACCAGATGGTGTCGAACCGCACCCCGGGATCCACGTCCTCCGGCGTGCTCGCTGCAACATTCGACAGGCCCAGCGCCGCGGCGTTCCCATTGGTCAGGGCAATGCAGCGTTCGTTCACGTCCACGGCGTAGACCTGCGCGTGGGGTGCCTTCAGCGCCATCGTCAGGGCGATGGGGCCCCAGCCGCAGCCGATATCCAGGAGGTTGCCGGTGGCTGCAGGTGCGGGAACCTCCGCCAGCAGCACGGCGGTTCCCTTATCGATTCCGTCCGGGCTGAAGATGCCGTTCGAGGTCTGCAGCGTCCGCGTTTCTCCGGCGAGTTCCACCGTCAGCGGTTTCCGTGTGAAGGTGCCGGCGGGCGATGCGCTGAAATAGTGTGCGGACTCCATAACTGGCCAGAGTAGTTCCCCCCGCAGCGTAATGGGAAACCGCGCCACGGCGCCTCTGTTAGTCTTGACAGCATGTTCTTGATCTTCGAGTAGCCGGCATGGGCACTTGCCCGTCCCGCTCCCTTGTCCGCGGTGTCCACTCCCGCCAGCGATACTGCCCACAGCGACGCAGGCTTTCCGCCTTCCGCTTGTGCACCGGAGCAAACTCCAGCGTTTGCTCCGCACGCCGGACAACACTCGAAGCTTGATCCGCTCTTGCTTCCTGCCGTGATGCCGGTCCCAAACCGTTCCGCCGCCTTTCCTTCGCGGCGCCCACGCTGCCGCGGCATTGTTGCCCGGCTGCCAGTACAGGAGACTCTGCATGACCGCAGCCCCTCAGCCCAGCGCGAATACTTCACCAGATTCCACCGAACGGCACTATTCTGGAAATGCCGAAACTTCAAAGGAGACCATGACCAGCCAGCCCAACACCGGATCCGATCCAGCGTCCCAGGATATGAGTCCTGCGGAGATCCAAGCTGTTATCGACAGGATCCTCGCCAAGGACGTACCGGCCAGCTCCAGGACGTCCGGCGGTGCCGGCGACGCGAAGGCGGTCCTCGGCAAGGCCCAGGCCATCTCCCACCTGGACGACGAGCACTCTGAATACGATGGCGACCAGCAGGACCTCGAAGAGCGGCGCGCCCTGCGCCGCACGGCAGGCCTTTCCACCGAGCTCGAAGACGTTACCGAGGTCGAATACCGCCAGCTGCGGCTGGAGCGCGTGGTCCTTGCCGGACTGTGGTCCGAAGGCACCCTGGCCGACGCCGAGAACTCCTTGCGGGAACTCGCAGCCCTGGCAGAGACCGCCGGCTCGGAAGTGCTGGACGGCCTCGTGCAGCGCCGTGCCAAGCCGGACCCCGGCACGTTTCTGGGCTCGGGCAAGGCGCAGGAGCTTAAGGACATTGTCATGTCCACAGGAGCCGACACGGTGGTGGTCGACGCTGAGCTGGCACCTTCCCAGCGGCGTGGGCTGGAAGACATCGTCAAGGTCAAGGTCATCGACCGCACCGGGCTCATCCTGGACATCTTCGCGCAGCATGCGAAGAGCCGCGAAGGCAAGGCCCAGGTTGAGCTGGCGCAGCTCGAGTACCTGCTTCCGCGCCTGCGCGGCTGGGGCGACTCGATGTCCCGCCAGGCCGGCGGCCAGGTGGGCGGTGCCGCCGCCGGCATGGGTTCGCGCGGTCCCGGTGAGACGAAGATCGAACTGGACCGCCGACGGATCCGTACCCGGATGGCCAAGCTGCGGCGCGAAATCGCGGCGATGAAGCCTGCCCGGGAAACCAAGCGCGCCAACCGTCGTCGTAATGAAGTGCCGTCCGTAGCAATTGCGGGCTACACGAACGCTGGAAAGTCGTCCCTGCTCAACCGCTTGACCGATGCCGGGGTGCTGGTGGAGAACGCCCTGTTCGCCACGCTGGACCCCACCATCCGCAAAGCCGAGACATCTGACGGTCTGGGTTACACGCTGGCCGACACCGTGGGCTTCGTCCGGTCCCTCCCCACCCAGCTGGTGGAGGCCTTCCGGTCCACATTGGAGGAAGTGGCCGATTCCGACCTCATCCTGCATGTGGTGGATGCGTCCCACCCGGATCCGGAAGGCCAGATCGCCGCTGTGCGGAAGGTCTTCGGCGAGGTTGACGCCCGCAAGATCCCGGAGATCATCGTCCTGAACAAGGCCGACGCCGCAGATCCCTTCGTAGTGGAACGGCTGAAGCAGCGTGAACCGCGCCATGTGGTGGTTTCGGCGCGCACCGGCGAGGGAATCGCGGAACTGCTGAAGACCATCAGCGATTCGATTCCGCGTCCCGGCGTCCAGCTGGAGCTCCTTATCCCGTACAACCGCGGCGACCTGATCAGCAAGCTGCACGACTCCGACGCGGAGATCATCAGCATGGACCATGTCGAGGCCGGAACCCGGGCGGTGGTGAAGGTCCGCGAGGGCCTGGCCGCCGAACTGGAATCCTTTGCCGTCAATGCCTGAGGCTGTGGCAACTGAATCCAAGGAAACGGCCGGCGGGCAGCTCGTCATCGAGCTGCTCGACCGGGCCGTTTCCGCCATGGGCGGCCAAAGCCGCTCCGGGCAGCACGAGATGGCGCGGCAGGTGGCGCAGGCCATCGAAACGGGAAACCACCTGCTGGTGCAGGCCGGGACCGGTACCGGAAAGTCGCTGGCATACCTGATCCCGCTGATCGCCCATGCGCTTGAAAGCAACAAGCCGGCCCTGGTATCCACGGCCACCCTTGCCCTGCAGACGCAGATTGTGGGCAGGGACCTGCCGCGGCTCCTCAAGGCCATCACCCCGGCCCTCGACCGTCCGGTCAAGGTGGCGCTGGTCAAGGGCCGGTCCAATTACGTGTGCCGGCACAAGCTGGAAGGCGGGTTTCCCTCCGAGGAACCCTCCGAGGGGCAGCTCTTCTCCCTCGGTGAGGACACCAGCGTGCCGCACTTCGCCGCAGCCGCCGGCGGGCCGCAGTCCCAGCTCGGAAAGGAAGTGGTCCGGCTCCGGGAATGGGCGGAAAAGACGTCCACAGGAGACCGGGATGAACTCTTGCCCGGCGTGACGGACCGCGCCTGGAAGCAGGTTTCGGTGACGTCCATGGAGTGCCTGGGCTCCCAGAAATGCCCCTTGGCCGAGGAATGCTTCAGCGAGCTGGCCCGCCAGGACGCTGCCGATGCCGACGTCGTGGTGACCAACCATGCCATGCTCGCGGTCAGCGCGTTCGAGGGACTCGCGGTGCTGCCCGAGTACGACGTTGTGGTGGTGGATGAGGCCCACGAGCTTCAGGACCGGGTTACCGGTGCAGTGTCCGGCCAGCTCTCCGTCGCCATGGTCCACGCCGCTGCCTCAGGCGCCCGCAAGCACACGGCGATCACCGTGGACGCGCTCAATGCCGCGGCAGCGAACCTGGAGCTGGCCCTTGCCGGCGTGCCAAGCGGGCTGCTCCCCAACGGGCTGAACGACGAACAGCTCGACTGCGTGGACCAGCTGCGCGAGGCCTGCAGGGCGGCGCTGTCCGACTCCAAGGGGGACAGCAGCAACACGGCCGACGGCGGCAGGCAGCTTGCGCGTTCACGCCTGATGCTCATCCTCGAACTATCCGAACGGCTATTGGCGGCGAAGGAGAACCGCGAGGTCGTGTGGATCTCGCGCGCCGGAACCTTCGATCCCGGCCAGGGCTATACCCAACCTGAGGACAGTGCTCCTGCGCTGGTCAATATCGCGCCGTTATCCGTGGCCGGGAGGCTGCGTGAGGGGCTCTTCGCCGGGCATACAGTGGTCCTGACGTCCGCAACCCTGGCCATCGGTTCTGCCTTCGAGCCCGCCGCCGGGGGATTGGGCCTGGTGGGCGAAGGGGCGCCGGCCTGGACCGGGATCGACGTCGGCTCGCCGTTCGACTATCCCAAGCAGGGGATCCTGTACGTGGCCGGGCACCTGCCCAAGCCGGGCCGTGGTGCGTCACCCGAATCGCTTGCAGAGCTGGAGGCACTCATCCGCGCCTCGAACGGCGGGGCGCTGTGCCTGTTCTCCTCACGGCGGGCAGCCGAAGAGGCGGCCGAAGCACTCCGGCCCAAGCTGGGCATGACGGTCCTGTGCCAGGGCGACTCCACCATGACGGCCCTCGTCAAGCAGTTCGCAGACGAACCGGATACGTGCCTGTTTGGCACCATGTCGCTCTGGCAGGGAGTTGACGTCCCAGGGGTTTCCTGCCGGCTGGTGGTCATCGACCGGATCCCCTTCCCACGCCCGGACGACCCCCTCATGACCGCCCGCTCCCGGGCCGTGGCACAGGCAGGCGGCAACGGCTTCATGTCCGTCTCAGCCACGCATGCCGCCATCCGGCTGGCCCAGGGCGCCGGCAGGCTGATCCGCTCCACCGGCGACAAGGGCGTAGTGGCGGTCCTCGATTCCCGCCTGGCCACGGAACGCTACGCCGGGTTCCTGCGCGGCGCCCTGCCGCCCTTCTGGGCCACGACGGACCGCACGACGGCGATCGCGGCCTTGGAGAGGCTGGCCGGGGAAACGCCGTAGGCACCATTTGAAAACCCTAATAAGGAAGGCGCCGTTCCCCGGAACGGCGCCTTCCTTATTGGCTGGACTGCTGTGGCCTGTTGTTGACGGCGGCCACGCTACAGCGAGCGGAGGACCGAAACCACCTTGCCCATGATCGTGGCATGGTCGCCAAGGATCGGTTCGTACTGCGTGTTCTGGGGCAGCAGCCACGTGTGGCCGTCCCGCTGGCGGAACGTCTTGACCGTGGCTTCGTCGTCCAGGAGCGCCGCAACAATGTCGCCGTTCGCGGCATCGGCCTGGCGCCGGACCACCACCCAGTCGCCGTCGCAGATGGCGGCGTCCACCATGGAATCACCGGCCACCTTCAGCATGAACAGTTCGCCCTGGCCCACCAGCTGGCGGGGGAGCGGCATAACGTCTTCCACCACCTGGTCCGCGAGGATGGGGCCGCCGGCGGCGATGCGGCCGACGAGGGGCACCATGGCCGTGTCCAGCGCGGTGGGCAACTCCGTGACGGACGCTGTGATGCCCGTGGAGGCCGCAGCCGCGGGTTCCGCTGCCTGCCTGGCCGCCCTGCCGGTGGTCCCGCCGTCGAGGGTCAGCGGCATCAGGACTTCCATGGCCCGGGGCCGCTTCGGATCACGCCGCAGGTAGCCCAGCTTTTCCAGCTGCGAGAGCTGGTGGGTGACGCTTGAGAGGCTGGCCAGCCCTACGGTGTCCCCAATCTCGCGCATGGACGGCGGGTAGCCGTTGACGTTGACCGAGCGCTGGATGGTCTCGAGGATTTTCTTCTGCCGCGGCGTCAAGCCCTTGGCTGTCCTTTTCGGCTGAGAGGTCGCCCTGCCCCCGGTGGCTGCTGCTGCCATGTTCGCCGTTGCCTTTCGGTTGCCACCGGGCTTTCAACTGCACCGGACTAAGTGTTCCCGCCGTCAATGTCAGACCCTGCTGATCAACTTCAGGAGTGGATGTTCCTGCCTCCAAACGTAGGTCAGCCACATGGCTTTTTCAAACATTTGTTCTAGCGAGTCTCGACATTGTTCGTCCATAGGTGCTAAAACTGAATCAAGCAGTATTCGAATATGTGTTCTAACCAGGCGAGCAGCCGTTCGAACACGGAGCCGGTCAGGCAGCACCATGGGGCGGCACCAGCAGGCAACACCAACAGACGCAGTACGGTCCAGGAGGGCTAAGGTCATGTCAGCTACATCCGCTTTCAGGTCACACGGTTTCGACGTTCACGGCAACGGTGCACGGGCTCAGCAGGCGCCGCTGCCACCACTGCGCCTCACGCGGCGGGGCAAGATTGTCCTGATCGGGATTCCCGTGGTGCTGCTGGCAGCGCTCCTGCTGTCACTGGCCGGCTTCTTCAACTCCCCGGCCAAGGCCTCCGACTCCGCAACGGACCTGACCGTGACCCCCACCGTCACGGTCACCGTGCAGCCGGGTGAGTCGCTGTGGGGGATCGCCTCCGACCTCGCGCCCGAGCGGGACGCCAGGGACGTCGTGGCAGATATCGTGCAGCTCAACAACCTGTCCGCCGGGAAGATTCTCCCGGGACAGCAGCTGTACATCCCCACACGCTAGGAATGGTTCGCGGCACGTCTCCCTGGCTGAATCGAAGTCCCGGAACAGCAGGTGTGCCGCCCAGAGCCGACGTTGCATGGGAAGGCGCGGACCGTCACATTTTCGGGCGACCGCACCTCCCACTAAACTGTTCAGGTGAATGACCAGCTTGAACGCCTGAACCGGCTTCCCCTCCGCAGCAACCTCCGGGGCATCACGCCCTACGGTGCCCCGCAGCTGGATGTCCCCATCCTCCTCAACGTCAACGAGAACACCCATGGTGTCCCGGCCGACGTCACAGCCGCCATCACGGCGGCGGTCGCGGAGGCTGCCACCGGCCTGAACCGCTACCCGGACCGGGAGTTCACCGAGCTCCGCAAGGCCCTTGCCGAGTATCTGGGACACGGCCTCGACGAGGCCAACGTATGGGCAGCCAACGGCTCCAACGAAGTGCTCCAGCAGATCCTTCAGGCATTCGGCGGTCCGGGCCGCACGGCGCTCGGCTTCCCGCCCACGTACTCCATGTACCCCCTGCTTGCCAGCGGCACGGACACCGGCTACATCAAGGGCGAGCGTGAGGACGGGTACGGCCTCAGCGCCGAATCGGCCGCCCGCCAGGTCCGGGAACTGAAGCCCAACATCGTTTTCCTGTGCTCACCTAACAACCCCACCGGCACCGGCCTCGGGCTGGACGTGGTGGAAGCGGTTTACAAAGCCGGCGCCGAAAGCCAGGCCATCGTGATCGTGGATGAGGCCTACCACGAGTTTGCCCACGACGGCACGCCCAGCGCCCTGACGCTGCTGCCCGGGCGGGAGCGGCTGATCGTTTCCCGCACCATGAGCAAGGCATTCGCGCTGGCCGGCGCCCGGCTCGGATACATGGCAGCCGCCCCGGAAGTAACCGACGCGCTGCGCCTGGTCCGGCTCCCGTACCACCTGTCTGCCATCACCCAGGCAACCGCCCTGGCGGCCCTCCAGCACCGCGAAGCCCTCATGGCTGACGTCGAGGACATCAAGAAGCAGCGCGACCGCATCGTGTCCGACCTGACCCGCATGGGCCTCAAGCCGGCGGCGTCCGACTCCAACTACGTGTTCTTCGGCGGACTGGAGAATCCGCACCAGGTCTGGCAGGAACTGCTGGACGCGGGTGTGCTGATCCGCGACGTCGGTATCCCGGGGCACCTGCGGGTTACTGCCGGCACTGAGACGGAAACCACAGCCTTCCTCACCTCCCTGGAAAGCATCCTTGCCGGCCAGCCGGCCCTTCCCGCCTAGACTTGAAGAACCGGCGCTGGACGCCCTGACCACCCCTTACTGCCACAAAGGACACCTGACCATGACTTCCACCGGACCGAACGCGGCCGCAGCCCGGACCGCACGCATGGAGCGTGCCACCAGCGAGTCGTCCGTGCTCGTGGAAATCAACCTGGACGGTACCGGCGTCTCGGACATCGACACTTCCGTGCCGTTCTACGACCACATGCTCACGGCACTGTGCAAGCACTCGCTGATCGACATGACGGTCAAAGCCACGGGAGACACCCACATCGACGTCCACCACACCGTGGAGGACGTTGCCATCACCTTCGGCGAGGTGCTGCGGACCGCCCTGGGCAACAAGGCCGGAATCCGCCGGTTCGGCGAAGCCACCGTCCCGCTGGACGAGGCCCTCGCCAACGCCGTGGTGGACGTCTCCGGGCGCCCTTACCTGGTACACGGCGGCGAGCCCGCCGGCCAGGAATACCACCTGATCGGCGGCCACTTCACTGGCTCCCTCACCCGCCACGTCTTTGAGGCCATCACCCTGCACGCAGGCATCTGCCTGCACATGAACGTCATCGCCGGACGGGACCCCCACCACATTGTGGAAGCCCAGTTCAAGGCGTTCGCCCGTGCCCTGCGTGCAGCCGTCGAACCCGATCCCCGGGTTGAGGGCATTCCGTCCACCAAGGGTGCCCTGTGAGCGGCCAGATCCTGAAGGACGGTGCCATCATCGACCCGTCCGCATCACGCAAGCCCGCTTCCCCGGAGGGCAAGCCCACCGTGACGGTGCTGGATTACGGTTCCGGCAACGTCCGGTCGGCCGTGCGCGCCCTCGAGCGGGCCGGCGCAGAGGTCATCCTCAGCGCCAAGCCAGAGGATGTCCTGAACGCGGACGGCCTGGTGGTTCCCGGCGTCGGCGCCTTCGAGACGGTCATGCGCGAGCTCAAAGCCGTGGATGGCATCAGGCTCATCGGCCGCCGGGTGGCCGGCGGCCGCCCCGTCCTGGGGATCTGCGTGGGCCTCCAGGTACTTTTCGAGGCCGGCGTCGAGCATGGCACCGAGGCTGAGGGCATCGGCGAATGGCCCGGGAAAGTCGAGCTGCTGCCGGCCGACGTCGTTCCGCACATGGGCTGGAACACCGTCAAGGTGCCGGAGGGTTCAAAGCTCTTCGCCGGAGTGGAAGGCGAGCGGTTCTACTTCGTCCATTCCTACGGCGTGCAGGAATGGAACTTCGACGTCATTCAGCCGCTGATGGCCCCTCCGCTGGTGACGTGGTCCGAACACGGCGCACCCTTTATCGCTGCCGTCGAAAACGGGCCGCTGTGCGCCACGCAGTTCCACCCTGAGAAGTCAGGCGATGCCGGCGCGCGACTGCTGCGCAACTGGGTGGACGCGCTGCGCCGGCCCACGGAAGCCGGCAGCGGCGACGCTACTGGCGGCGCCTGAATGTGGTCCATCGTCCTGATGGGACTGGCCGGCCTGCTGGTGGGCGGTGCCCTGTCCTTCCGGCAGCAGCACAAGCCCCTGTGGACCCAGGTTTCGTTCTATGTCCTGGCAGCCATGTCCCTGCTCGCCGCGTACCTGCTGACCCTCAGTTGACCGGCCGCCTGGCCAACGAGTCCGGCCACTGACGCGCGCCGGCACTGTGCCGGCAGCCCGACACCCCACCCACAACACCAAGGATGAAGATGACCACCGCAAACGATCTGCCGGTACTTGAACTGCTGCCCGCCGTCGACGTCGTCAACGGCCAGGCCGTGCGGCTGGTCCAGGGTGAGGCCGGCAGTGAAACCAGCTACGGAACCCCGCTGGAGGCTGCGCTGAACTGGCAGCAGCAGGGCGCCGAATGGGTGCACCTCGTGGACCTGGACGCCGCCTTCGGCCGCGGCTCCAACGCCGAACTGCTCCGCGAGGTGGTGGGGCAGCTGGACATCAAGGTGGAGCTCTCCGGCGGACTCCGGGACGATGAAACCCTCGAAGCCGCACTTGGCCTCGGCGTCGCACGGGTTAACCTCGGCACCGCCGCGCTGGAGAACCCGGAGTGGACGCGCCGCGCCATCGAGCGCTTCGGTGACAGGATCGCCGTCGGACTCGACGTCCGCGGAACCACCCTGGCCGGCCGGGGCTGGACCAAGGAAGGCGGGGACCTCTGGGACGTCCTGGCCCGCCTCGAGGATGCAGGCTGCTCGCGCTACGTGGTCACGGACGTGACCAAGGACGGCACCCTGCAGGGGCCCAACGTTGAACTGCTGCGCCAGATGGTGGAAAAGACCGGCAAGCCCGTCATCGCCTCCGGCGGCATCTCCAGCCTTGATGACCTCAAGGTCCTGCGGTCCCTGGTCCCGCTGGGCGTTGAAGGTGCCATCGTGGGCAAGGCCCTCTATGCGGGAGCCTTCACCCTGCCCGAAGCCCTCGACGTGGCCGGCCGCCGCTAGGCTGCCGGAAGCCGACGCGATGGCCAGCAACGACTCAGGCACTCCCGCACCCCGCCACCTTCCCGGCCACATCGCCGCGGCGCTGGCAGGGGCCGGCGGCGCCACCGACTCCGCAGGCCAGCCTTGGGCGGGCCGCAGCCTCGCCGGCGACGACGCGAAGATCCACAATTTCGAGGACGACGACGGTACGGCCAATGCGGGCTACCGCGCCGCCCTCGAGGGGTTGCGCGGGGGAACCGGGGATGAAGCTGCAGTCGTGGCGTCCCTGGCCACGGCACGGGTTTTCATCCCCATCGTGGCCCAACTGGCGGAAGAGGCGGAGACTGACCACGGCCTGCATGCCGACAAGCAGGCAGACATGGCTCTGGTGACGCTCAAAGCCGCCGACGGCAGGACCGCGCTGCCGGCCTTCACATCAACGGAGGCCCTGAGTGCCTGGCATCCCGATGCCCGCCCCGTGGCCGTATACGCGGCACGCGCTGCGCTGTCCGCCGTCGCGGAGGGTGCCGAACTCGTGGTCCTGGACCCGGGCGCAGATGTCACTTTCGTGGTCCGCCGGCCGGCGGTGTGGGCACTGGCCCAGCAGAAACCCTGGCTGCCCTCCTACTCCGACGAAGAACTGGCGGCCGAGATGGGTGCCGCCGCTGCTTCGTTCCCCGCTGTCCGCCGGATCGAGCTCCTGCCCGGCAGGGGAGTGGCAGCCCGCGCCGCCGACGGGACCGTACTTCCGGGTGGCGGCGCCGGACCCGAACTGCAGGTGGTGCTCTACCTTGAGGACGGGTTGGACGCAGCAGGCGTGCAGCACCTGGTGGCTGCGCTGCAGGCCGAGTGGTCCCGGAATGTATTGTTTGGGGAGCGGGTCGATTCGCTCGAGGTCAAGCTGCGGCGCGCCACAGGCTAGTTGTCAGGAGCGGGGCTTTCCCGGGTTCCTGCGGCATACGTAAGGAACCTTTTTCGTGAACTTTGCGCTGTACCGGGAGTTGCTGGCCGTCCGGCCCATCCGGAGGCTTTTGCTGGTGGGCATGGTTGCCCGTATCCCGCATTCTGCAGCGGGCGTGCTGCTGACCCTGCATATCGTCCTCACCCTGGGGCAGGGATACGCCGCTGCCGGTGCTGCTGCCGCCGTGATGACGATCGGTATTGCTGTTGGTGCACCCTGGCGGGGGCGCCGGGTGGACACCGTCGGCCTCCGCCGTGCACTGGTCCCGTCCGTAATCTCCGAAGCGGTCATCTGGTCCATCGTTCCGCACGTGTCCTACCAGTGGCTCCTGCCGCTGGTATTCGTCGGCGGCCTGCTGACGCTGCCCATCTTCAGCGTGGTGCGCCAGTCCCTGGGTGTCCTGGCCGACGGCAAGCAGAGGCGCACCGCTTTTGCCCTGGATGCCATCAGCACCGAGATGGTGTTCATGATCGGGCCCGCGGCCGGCGCCGTGGTGGCCACGAGCGGGCATACGACGGCGGGTCTCACCGTGGTGGGCCTGTCCACTTCCCTGGCGGGGCTGTTCCTGATCTGGTTCAACCCGCCCACCCGCAGCCCGGACCAAACCGGGGAATGCATCGAGGACGAGCAGCACGCGGCTGAAGTCGCCGTGGTCTCGGCTGCACCCGCCCACCTGCAGGAAGCCGCGGCGGACCTGCTGCCTGCCGGGGCAGAACGTGCCCCGGGTGTCAGGGGCAGGGTGGCGCACAGCTTCGCCTGGTTTACACCTACGGTGGGTGCGGTCTTCGCAGTTGCGGCGGGTGCCGGCATGGTTCTGAGCGGCAGTGACGTTGGCATCGTGGCGGCACTGGAGATCGGCGGGCACCAAGGCGAGATCGGGATTGTCTTCCTCTTCTGGTGTGCGGCATCCGTGGTGGGCGGACTGGTCTACGGCGCCATGCACAGGCCTGTACCGCCCATCCTGCTGCTAATGGGCATGGCCGCGTTCACCATTCCCATGGGTTTCGCATCCGGAACGTGGACGCTCGCCCTGCTGTCCATCCTGCCCGGGCTCCTGTGCGCGCCGGTGCTGTCCGCTGCCTCGGAGAAGGTGGCCGATCTTGTGTCCGAAGAGCGCCGGGGCGAAGCGATGGGTTGGTACGGGTCTGCGCTGACCGCAGGGGTGGCCTTTGGTTCACCCTTGGCGGGCGTCTTCATTGACAGCACAGGCCCCTCCGGCGGCTTCGTGTCCGTAGGGGTGGCCGGTGTCATCCTGTGCCTTGCGGGACTGCTCCTGCAGCAGCGCCGGCGCCGCCAGGTCAAGGCCTGACCGGACAACCCGTCTGGAGCTTTGGGGCCGGCGGGCGCAGGCCCACTCGAAGGCCCGCCCACCTGCCCAACGTCCTGCGGCGCAGGTTCTTAAAGCACGACGGCGGGACGACCCCTTAAAGGTCGCCCGCCGTCGCGCGCTGTGTGGGGGAGTTCTGGGCTAGTTGACTGCGCCCGTGAACTTTTCGCCCGGACCCTTGCCCGGAGCGTCCGGGATCAGCGACTCTTCACGGAACGCCAGCTGCAGGGAGCGGAGGCCGTCGCGCAAGGGACCTGCGTGCTGCGATCCGATTTCCGGAGCGGCGGCCGTCACCAGCCCGGCAAGGGCGGTGATGAGTTTGCGGGCCTCGTCCAGGTCCTTCAGGTCGGCGGCGTTCTCTTCTGCGGCCAGGCCGAGCTTGACGGCGGCGGCGGACATCAGGTGGACGGCAGCGGTGGTGATGACCTCGATGGCCGGAACTTCGGAGATGTCCCGGACCTGCTGGGAGACGTCGGCGGAGTTGCCGGCGCTGCCCTGGGCAGGCTCGAAAACGTATGAATTACTGTCTGGGGTGCTCATACTGGTAAGCTTGACACAGACCGACTGGATGTCGTTATTTCAGAGATTGCCCTCACAGGCCAGGTTCCCAGCAGTGCTGTTCGGCGCTGACGGGAATTTTCTCTGTAGAATGGCATGCAGTTTGCAAGCGGAGTTCTCTCCCACCCGCGTCAGCCGTTGTTCCGAGGTTCCGCCAGGACCCTGTGGAACGCAAGGTTGCCGGGTACACGGTTGGGCACTGGTCCGGCAGTTCGCCGAATCAGTGCATGCAGGCCCGTCCCGGGCCCGGCAGCACCAACCTGACATGAGGCCTTCGATTGCTCCGGCAATTGGGGGCCTTCTCTATTTGCCGGGATACAACGACAAAAACAGGAGCTTTAACATTAGCGAGCCAAGAATCAATGAGCGTATCCGCGTCCCCGAGGTGCGGCTGGTCGGCCCTGCAGGTGAACAGGTAGGAATCGTCCGTATTGAGGATGCCCTCCGTCTGGCTGCCGAGTCTGACCTTGATCTCGTTGAAGTTGCACCTCAGGCGAAGCCTCCGGTGTGCAAGCTGATGGACTTCGGCAAGTATAAGTACGAAGCCGCGGTCAAGGCACGTGAAGCCCGGAAGAACCAGACGAACACCGTTCTGAAGGAAATCCGCTTCCGCCTGAAGATCGACACCCACGACTACGAGACCAAGCGCGGGCACGCACTGCGCTTCCTCGGCGCCGGGGACAAGGTCAAGGCCATGATCCAGTTCCGCGGCCGTGAGCAGCAGCGTCCGGAGATGGGCATCCGCCTGCTCCAGCGCTTCGCCGATGACGTCGCTGAAGTCGGCGTGGTTGAGTCCAGCCCCCGCATCGACGGCCGCAACATGGTCATGGTGGTTGGTCCGCTGAAGAACAAGGCAGAAGCGAAGGCGGAGGCCCGCCGTGCCACCCAGCGCGCCGATGCCAAGGCTGAGAATGAAGCCAAGGCCGCGGGACGGGTGGACACGTCCGGCAAGGACGATGCTCCCATGACCCAGTCGCTGGCGGATCTGCTGCCCGAGGGCTTCACCATTTCCACCGAGGCGGAGGCGCCGGCCGAAGCTGAGCAGGCAACTGCGGAAGCACCCGAAGAGGCCGTTGCCGAGGCTCCAGCCAAGGCTGCCGAAGAAGCTCCCAAGCAGGAGGTTCCGAAGCAGGAAGCTCCCAAGCAGGAGGCTCCGAAGGCTGCGGCCCCGGCGCCCAAGCAGGAGGCTCCCAAGCGGGAAGCCCCCAAGGCTGCGGCCCCGGCGCCCAAGCAGGAGGCTCCCGCGCAGGAAGCCCCCAAGGCTGCGGCCCCGGCGCCCAAGCCGGTGGCGGCTCCGAAGCCTGCAGCTGTTCCGGCTCCGCCGAAGCCCGTGGCCAGGCCTGCTGCACCGAAGCCGGCCGCACGTCCTGCCCCGAAGGCAGCACCTAAGCCGTCGGGTAAGAAGACCACTTAGTCCACAGCTGCCGACGGCCCCGGCCATCGGCAGACAGCAACCAGCAGGCCGCCCCCCGGGCGGCTGCGCGATAGAGCTGCAGGCATAGCCTGCGGATACGTAAGGAGATCGGTTTCCATGCCGAAGATGAAGACCCACAGCGGTGCTAAGAAGCGCTTCAAGCTGACCGGCAGTGGCAAGCTGCGCCGCCAGCAGGCCAACCGCCGCCACTACCTCGAGCACAAGTCCTCCAGGCTGACCCGCCGCCTCGCCGGCGACAAGATCGTCTTCAAGGGCGACGCAAAGGTCATCCGGAAGATGCTCGGCATCTAATTTCCAAGTTTCCTGGCTGACTGCCGTCCGGTAGCCGGTCAATTGCCAAAAAGCCTTCTCAGGCCACCGGAACATCCGGTGACAGATGCTTGGGATCAGATTTTCGAAGGAGTACGCACGTGGCACGTGTGAAGAGGGCGGTCAACGCCCACAAGAAGCGCCGGGTTATCCTTGAACGCGCAAAGGGCTACCGTGGACAGCGTTCACGCCTGTACCGCAAGGCCAAAGAGCAGCTGCTGCACTCGTTTGTGTACAGCTACGGCGACCGCAAGAAGAAGAAGGGCGACTTCCGCCGCCTGTGGATCCAGCGCATCAACGCGGCTTCCCGCGCCAACGGCCTGACCTACAACCGTCTGATCCAGGGCCTGAAGGCCGCTGAGGTCGAGGTTGACCGCCGCATGCTGGCTGAACTGGCCGTCTCCGACGCCAACGCCTTCGCTGCGCTGGTCAAGGTTGCCAAGGACTCCCTGCCTGCTGACACCTCCGCTCCCGCTGTCCAGGCTGCCGTTGCCCCCAAGGCTGCGAAGAAGCCGGCCACGCGCAAGAAGGCTGTCGCCGCCGAGGCTGCTGCCGAGTAAGCAACCCGCTGCCCCCAGGGGCTGTTCAGGAGCCGGTGGCACCAGCCACTAGAGTTCTTGTATGAACAAAACCGGGCGCCCGCAAGATTCCCTACTGTCCAATCCCCGAGCCGATCGGGTGCGTGACGTGGCGAAACTTGCAGGGCGCCCGGCCCGTTTAAAGCGCGGCCACTTCCTGGCCGAAGGCCCGCAGTCGGTGCGCGAGGCCCTGAGGCTCCACCAGGAGCGGCTTGCAGCGGGTTCCCCGGGCGTGGTCACCGATGTGTATGCCAGCGAGACATGCCTGGACCGCTTTCCGGAGTTCGAGGAACTTGCTGAGGGAACCAACGCCTGGCTGGCCACGGATGAGGTCCTGGCAGCCATGGCAGACACTGTCAATCCGCAGGGCATCATCGCCGTCTGCAGGTTCGTTGATGTGTCGCTGGAGTCGGTGCTCGACGCCGGTCCCCGCCTGATTGCCGTTTTGTGCCAGGTGCGTGACCCCGGAAACGCCGGGACGGTGCTCCGCGCCGCCGATTCCGCGGGTGCTGACGCAGTGGTGCTGACCGGCTCCAGCGTTGACATCTACAACCCCAAGGCGGTCCGCTCCACAGCAGGTTCGCTGTTCCACTTGCCCGTGGTCCTGGGCGCTGAAGTTGCCGACCTCGCGGAGGCGTGCAAGGCGCGCGGGATAGGCATCCTGGCTGCTGACGGGTATGGGTCGTTGAACCTGGATGCCCTCCAGGACGAAAACGCCAGGCGCCGGCTGACGGGCTCCGGCCCCGATTCGGTGTACGACCTCGGAGGGCCTACTGCCTGGCTGTTCGGCAACGAAGCGCAGGGGCTTTCCGCGGCGGAGCTTGAATTGGCTGACCACCGGGTGGCCGTGCCCGTCTACGGAGCCGCCGAAAGCCTGAACCTGGGAACGGCTGCCACCGTCTGCCTGTATGCGAGTGCCAGGTCCCAGCGCAACTGACGCCTGTTGCCTCGGAACAAAGTCATAGTGCCTCGGAACAAAAGTAAAGGCCCCGGAAGATCCGGGGCCCTGGATAGCGGCAGATTCCGCTAACGGTGCCTTCTAGGGCGCGCGGGTTGCCTTGCCGCGGCCCGTGATTGCTCCGTAGATGCCGGCGACCACCAAGCCGCCAACAATAGCGAGAATCCAGGTTCCGAGGTCGAAGAAGCCAAGATCGCCCCGGTTGAACAGGAGGCTGCCAATCCAGCCACCTACGATGGCGCCCACCACACCCAGAACCAGGCTGGTGACCCAACCGCCGCCGACCCTGCCGGGCATGACGGCTTTAACAATGGCCCCAACGATCAGGCCGAGAATAATCCAAGCAAGAAAACCCATGTTTCCTCCTCATATATTCACGGGAACGTGATGGTCCCGATGAGGCTCAAGCTAACATAACGGGCCCGCAAAGTCAGCAGGTCCGGCTCTTGTGCCTGCCGCATGCGGGGGCGCACCGTGGGTACGGTATGCATGGCCGGAAAACGAAGCCGGACCTGTGATGCGACTATCCCGAACCCTGGAGGGCGCCACCGTGGCTGCACATGGCGGAAACAAAGCGATCATTGCGGCGCTGGCCGCCAACCTGTCCATCGCGGCATTGAAGTTCGTTGCCTACTTCCTCACCAGGTCGTCGTCGATGCTCGCCGAGGCAATCCACTCGGTGGCCGATTCCGGAAACCAGCTCCTGCTGCTGGTGGGCGGCAAGAAGTCGCAGCGGGCGGCCAGTCCCCAGCACCCTTTCGGGTACGGACGTGAGCGGTACATCTACGCCTTCATCGTCTCCATCGTGCTGTTCAGTGTCGGTGGCCTCTTTGCGCTGTTCGAAGCCTGGGAAAAGTTCCGCGATCCGCACGCGATCGAAGGTGATTTCTGGTGGGTTCCGCTGGCTGTCCTGGTGGGCGCCATCCTTGCCGAGGGCTTCTCCTTCCGGACGGCGATCCGCGAATCGAACCGCTCCCGCGGCTCCCAGTCCTGGGTGAAGTTCGTCCGCAGCGCCAAGGAGCCGGAGCTCCCGGTGATCCTGCTCGAGGATTTCGGCGCCCTGCTGGGCCTGGCGTTCGCCCTGATCGGCGTAGGCATGACGCTCCTGACCGGCAACGGCCTGTGGGATGCTGCGGGAACGGCCATGATCGGCCTGCTGCTGGTTGCCATCGCTGTGGTGCTGGCGCTGGAAACGAAGTCGCTGCTCGTGGGGGAGTCCGCCACACGGCAGGACGTCGAAAAGATCACGGCCGCCATTGAGTCCGACGGCGGCCGGCTGATCCACCTCAAGACGCTGCACCTGGGGCCGGAAGAACTCCTGGTGGCGGCCAAGATCGCCGTCAGCAGGTCCTCCACGGGGGAGCAGATCGCCACGGAGATCGACGCCACGGAGGCACGGATCCGCACGGCTGTCCCCATAGCGCGCGTGATCTACCTGGAGCCTGACCTGCAGCGGACTTCCGCGCTGGAAGACCGCTAGGTGTAATTCCCACTGAGGTTGTGAACGCGGCTGATGGGGGTTTTGCCTCCGATGCCGGTATGGGTTCTGTGGTGATTGTATGCGTGTAGCCAGTCTGGGTAGGCGGCGGCGCGTTCGGCTTCTGTTATGTAGGGTCTGGCGTAGGCCCAT